>BJGO01000048.1:0-15419 GCA_014190535.1 Bacteroidota bacterium
ACTATGAAAAACTCAAACAGCACCCTAAGTTTAAGGCAAAAAACCGCTGAAACCCACGTCAATGTAGAGAGAGAGAGAGAGAGAGAGAGAGAGAGAGAGAGAGAGAGAGAGTTAAATACTTTCTATTACTCATTTGCTTGCTCTTTACCTGTACTCACTTACTAGCACAACAACAATCTCCACAAACAGAATTTGAAGCTGAGTTTTATATGGAAAGTGAAATTATGCAAGGTATTTATAGTAAATGTAAGGTAAGTCAAAGTTCTCCCGATTGCCCGGATACAGCAAGTTTTTGCATTGCTTACACATGCGAAGATGAATTTTTATCTTTTTCGGGGCATTATGCTGCTGTGCCAAACGCTGCTTCAATAACATTTACTTCAGTGCCAGGTACTTTAGAGTTTTATGACTTCAACTTTAATTTTCTCGCAATAAATACTATAACTTTTACTGCACCCGGATTTCCATCACTAAATTTATTATATGAGGATGCCGGTGTTTATCAATTTATCATTGAGATAAAGGATGCCAATGGCAATTGCTTAAACATTGTGAAATATACTATTATAGTGTATCCCAATTTTGTTGCAGATGCACTAATACAAATATCCCCTAATCCCGTTTGTGTAGGTGAAATGGTTACAATCTCGAGCGGATTAGATAACGCTTTACATCAATACTGTTGGACATTCGATCCCCCTTACAATCAATACAATAATTTAAACTGTCAGTATAATAGCAGCGATGCATCAAGCATCACTTTTGAAGTGACCAGCCCTGATGACATTTTTGGTGTACTATCAATTAATGGTTTTTGTAATGGTGAACAATCTTTTCCATTTCATATCAAAGTAATAAGCTTAGAGATAAAAGATGTGCTTATAACAGAAACCAACTGTAAAACTTATTCATATACCCCCCAAATAAACTGCGGAACAGCACCCTATTCTTATAACTGGAGTTTTACCGGAGGGACACCTTCAACAAGTACTATCGAGAATCCTTCCGTGCAGTATGTCGGTACCGGAAATTTTGCTTTCTCACTTATTGTAACTGATGCCAATGGTAATACTGCATCATATAACGGTAACACTACTGTACCTCCAAACCCATCATTTCCCTTAATCACAGCATCACCAAATTTCAGCCCATTAAATTCTTGCACTCAGGATTTAACTTTTAGTGTAACTAACATCAATGCCCAATCAACTTACACTTGGTTAACCAGTACAGGATTAAGCGGTACAGGTACTAATGCAGGGCCTTATACATTTCCAAGCAGCGGCGGCAATATTACTTTCACGGTAACAGATGAGCATAATTGTATTGCAAGCGCTCCGCGTCAGATTCTCCCCTGCTGCGGCGACTTTTCTGATCCTGAAAAAGTAATTGTAGTTCCTCAACAATTTGCGACATCGTTAGCAGCATTTAAAAATGAATACGACAACTCCATTCACGATTTAAACCCTAGCAGCGGTGTATTTCATCCCAATAAAGTTTTTGTTTTTAACTATGATATGAATATTAATGCGGGCAACTTTACGTTTGAGGGAGCAAGTACCATAACAAATAATTTATTGTTTGGCACTAATGTACGTTGGATTATTTCATCTCCTTCCCAAAACCTCACCTTTAATAATTGCTGGCTTACAGTGGCTTGCGAAGATTATATGTGGGGAGGTATTGAAAACAACCACCAAACAAGTTCTGTTACTTTTAACAACAACTCTAAAGTTGAATATGCAAAAAAAGCCATTCGCAGCTCATCGGGGGGAGTGGTCAATGCACTGAATACAACGTTTGATAAGAATTACATTGGTATAGAAATTACAGGTGGCACTAACTTTAGTGTGCCTAACCCATTAACAGTGCACGCTTGCACTTTTGATTGTAGTGGTCCTTTGCTATTACCATATACAAACGATGTTATTACACAGCAGGCTTCACTTTCTTTTGCGGGGATTAATTTGATTGATTGTTATGGTCAAAATGGAAGTACTAACGAAATAATTATTGGTGGTACTCAGCAATCGCACACCAACACGTTTAATAAGCTGTATAACGGTATCAGAGTAATTAATTCACGAACTCAGATTACTGATTTTAATATTTTCAGCAACATACGCAGAAATCCTCCGCAATCTGGAAATGCCTACTATAATGGTGTTGCTATATTCGTAAACAATCCATCAGCTACATTATCTAGCAACTTAATAATGACCGGTGGTAGCGTTAACAACATCTTAGACTGCGACAAAGGCATTGAATTAAGGAGCAACAGAGTTTCAGCCAATATTAGCCATATTAATATGCAGGATACCGAAAGAGGCATTGATATAGTGAATCCAATAAACAGCGACATCAGTATCAGAGATTGTAGAATTAATAATTGTCAAATCGGAATAAAGTGTTCGGCAAGCAACAGCAATAATATTACTATCGCAGAAAACAGCATATTACTAGCACCATTTGGGCAATCGCCTTTTGCAGGTATAAATTGTGGCATTACTCTTACCAAGCCCCTTCATACACCTTTTGTTTTTTACCGAGTAAATTGTAACACCATCTTAACGAACAGAAACAGCAGAGGTATTAATCTTTCAGGGCAATTAAGTACCTGTGATGTGAGTGGAAATAAAATTTATCATAATGAAACGCCTTCATCCAACTCAAATTCCTGGGGTATATATGCTGTTAACTGCAATGGCAGTAATATTTATGACAACCTGGTTAATACTTTTGACAACACTTTAAGTACCGCAAGAAACGGTGTTTTTCTGGCAAACAACTCTCGGCTGAATGTAAACTGCAATACCCTGAACCGAAATTTTACCGGTTTCAGATTGATGTTTGATAACCCTGACTTAAGATTAAACGGAAACACTTTACAAACACATTGTCTGGGCATAGATGCCACACCACAAACCATTGGATATAATTTTTTCAGTTCTACTAAAGGGAGTGACAATAAGTATGATGGGCCTTTTATAAGTGTTGGCGGCACTACTGCAAGGCAAGTAAGAAATGGATTTCAACACCTTATAGATATTAAACATTCGAGTCAAGTTTTCCCTCCAAATAATGTTACAGGTAATATTAACGCAATAAGCCTTGGTACTCTAAATCAATATTTTTGCAATTCATACAATTGCAATAACCATAGTCAATCAATTACAGTAACTGATTCTACTTTAATTGACAGTGCAGAACATTACATTGCCGAACAAAGTATTACCGACTGGGATACTTGGTATCAAAATGCATTAAACCGTGAGTTACAAAAATTCGTTTACGAGAATATTCTAAAAGCACCTGTCATATATTTAACAATACCTGAATTTGCAGAGCTTTTTGAGAGCATTCAGAATACCGAAATCCCTTCATTGTTTTGGGCTTATGAGGAATTGCTGAATTTGACAGATACTCTTGGCAATTCTTTAACGGACAGCTTATATCTTCAAAAACTACATACAATACAACAGATATTGGCGGAGTTAAGTTGTAATTCACTCTCGGCCATCAATGAACGTATTGTATATTCCATTTACTCTAACACACTTGCATCGGGTATAGACACCCTGAACTATGAATATCAATTCATATTGGAAGACATAGCATCACAATGTCCGTTCTCAGGCGGAAGTACCGTTTATGATGCTATTGCTTTATTAAATACATTCAATCCTGAACTCAGTTTTAACCTTGTTGAAAATTGCATAAATAATGGATTTAAGATTGAAGAATCACTATTTGAATCCATACTGTTAACGGATAGTGTAAAAAACAATATAATCATAGTTTATCCTAATCCAACCCAAGGCAGCTTATCAATAATTAATAGTAGTAATGAATCCATATTATTCAAATTATACGATATAACCGGTCGATTAATTGCCACACATAACATTGGTGCAAATAGCAGATTAGAAATTAACACTTTATTACTGATACCGGATGGTATATATTTTTACCATACAATTGGATCAGTAAACTACTTTGGTAAAATTGTTAAATCCAAGTAGTTATGTTTAGAATCTTAATTTGGTTGATTCCATTGTTGAGCAATTTTATTATTAAATCAAATGCTCAAGGCTTAATTGATGGTAAAAATTTAGTTCAGGATAGTTCTTTTGAAGAAATAGATTCTTGTTCTGGAAATAGCTACGGCATACTATTTTTAAAAAAATGGTGGCCTCCTAATGGTCCAATTGCAGTTTACTATAGTGCTTGTTCACCATTACCAAATGAAACTCCATCAGGAGTATCATTAAATGTACCCTATACAGGTACCATGGATTTATATCAACAAGCTCATACTGGTTCTGCATTTATTGAACTAGGTATGCGTTTCATTGACGATAAAATATATACCACTTCTTACATAGAAACATTGCTTATTGATACTCTTGAGTCAAATCAAGAGTATTGTGTTGAGTTTTATATCAACTTACCAGATTTTATGATTAATAATTATTATACAGGACAAACTACTCTATCATATAAGTACATAACTGGCTTTTTTTCCGATACAAGTATTGCAACTTTTCCAAGTCAAGATCACGGATTGGTGTATTACTATGATTTTTACCCTTCGTTCAAAGCATACTCATCCGACTCTTCATATGTAGTTGACACCTTAAATTGGATTCGAATGACATCTCAATATACCGCTATTGGAGGTGAAAGGTTTTTAACAATTGGATCACTTAAAATATCTCGCTCAGATTTTTATATAATTTCTAATCCAAGTGCTAAACATGCATTAGCAGTTCATTTCATCGACGACGTAGCCGTTTACAAAGGCAAGTGCCGAGAGGAGGAGAAGCAGCAGAAAACTTTCTTTAACCTGTACCCAAACCCGGGCAGCGGTGTGTTTAGCTTAAACTATGGCGTGGCTCAAAATGCACAACTTGTGGTATATGACATTCTGGGTCGCACAGTGCTTTACGAAACCCTTGCAGCAGATAAGGTGCTGCATCACTTTAATTTATCGCAAATGAGTAATGGTATGTATTTCTTAAAAGTAATCTCAAAGGATGATGAGAATTTGTATTCACAAAAGTTTTTGTTGCAGCGATGAGTACTTTATGCACTACAAAAAATAAAACTTTACCTGTTACTGTGTTATGCAGTCTCTCAGAGGATTCTAATAAATGCCCTGTAGTTAGTGGCGCCTCCGTTTACGATGCACAAGCTATGCTCAGGCTTATTAATCCTGAACCAGAATTTGACTGGTTTGCGAATTGCGAAGACCCATCGTTAAGAATAGAAGATGAATATGCTGATAATAACATATTTGCAATAGTTACCGACCCAACAATTTATCCAAATCCGGCAGATGATATGATTACTATTAAAGGATTAAGCGGCAAGGAGAAGATTGTAATTTATAATGTGCAAGGACAAATTGTAAAAGAAATAATAGCTTCCAGTGACTTGCTACCCATTTCAACAAACAATTTAAGCAATGGTGTTTATACCGTTCGTATTACGGGGACAGGATACATTGTTATAAAGAAATTCATCATCATTCACTAAGCTATACAATGCTTTTTTTAAAAAAAATTTTAGGGTTAATCTGTGCTTTGATGATATATTTAAATTGTCAGGCACAGCTTATCCCTAACTTAGTGAAAAACCCTTCTTTCGAGGAATATTATCAATGTCCTACTAATGCAACAAACTGGCGTGGCAGAATACACTATGCAGAGTCTTGGTATAATATAAGATTTGAAAGCCCTGATTTTTTTCACGAATGTTATGGTGGAGGAAATGGCACCCCTGACATGTTTGCAATACCTTACACTTGGTCTTATCAATACCCTCGAACAGGTATGGGTATGAGTGGAATTTGTCTTTGGGTCTATTCATTACCATTTAAACACTTAGTTAACACACGAGAGTACATTACCGGAGAGTTGATTAAACCATTAAAAATTGATAGTGTATATTGTTTCGAGATGTATTGTAACAGGTCATACAATAATTTTAATAAAACTCAAAGTCACTCGATTGGTGCATGGTTTAGCACTTATATTAAATTTGATACCACAGACTACTATGCCAGCTATGATACCATTGGCAAAGCGCCACAAATCTCAAACACAACTAAGTTAATAGAAGATACATTAGGATGGACTAAAATTGCACAGCAATTTATTGCAACTGATACATTCATGTATTTTACTATTGGAAATTTTGAACCGGATGTTACTACTTGGTTTACCGTTTTTGATACTTCCGAATGGGTTAATGCATCTTATGTTTACATCGACGACGTAGCTGTATACGAAGGCAAGTGCCGCGAGGAGGAGAAGCCGCAGAAAACATTCTTTAACCTATATCCCAACCCTGGCAGCGGCTTATTTAGCTTAAACTATGGCGTAGCACAAGATGCGCAGCTTGTGGTTTATGATATTCTGGGCCGCACGGTGCTTAACGAAACCCTCGCCGCAGACAAAGTGCTGCATCACTTTAATTTATCACCAATGAGTAATGGTATGTACTTCTTAAAAGTTATATCTGCCAATGATGAGAATTTGTATTCACAAAAATTTTTGTTGCAGCGATGAAAAGTTTAGCGTAATATAAGTGCGCACGTAAATCGAAATAACTACAATGAAAAAAAAACATATCGTCTGCTACACGGCTATACCGTAATATTGTTACCGTGCAACGCATTTTGAAAATCGCATCAGGTCCGGTTTGTGGCGTGCTGGTTTATATATGGCTGTCGCATCAGGGGGCTAAACACGAACTGTCTATTACCGCCTTAACGGCGGCCTGGATGGCTTTGTGGTGGGTAACCGAAGCTATTGATATTGGTGCGGCATCCCTATTGCCCCTTGTTTTATTTCCGCTTGGCGGTGTCATGGATATGAGTGAAGCCTCATACCCTTATTTTGATCAGACCATCTTTTTATTTGTGGGCGGCTTTATGATGGCCTATGCTATGGAAAAATTTGGTTTACACATCCGAATGGCCTATTTCATCATACTACATACCGGTTCTAAACCTTCGCGCGTATTACTTGGCATTATGATCTCCACTTTTTTATTATCGATGTGGATTTCAAATACCGCTACCACGATGATGCTGATTTCGGCCGTATCGGCACTATTGTACCACGAACATCTTTTTCATAAACAAGGCTATAAAAAGATTGCCGTTGCCTTTTTATTGGGATTGGCTTATGCCGCCAGCATAGGCGGTATGGGCACCCTTATTGGAACACCACCCAATATGGCCTTTGCAGGATTTTACAGCAACATGTATCCGGACAAAGAGCCCATTAATTTCATGCAGTGGTCTGTCATTGCCTTTCCGTTTAGTTTGTTCTTGCTTGCTCTCACATATATACTGTTACGATTTTATTATATACCCAAACGTTTCGACCACCGATTTGATCTCACTTTCATACGCGATGCCTATCAACAGCTTGGCCGGCTGAATGTAAATGAGAAGCGCGTATTGATTGTCTTTTTTTGTACAATTATCCTGTGGTTTACCAGAGGTAACCTCACTGTTGGGCGTTTTGTTTTTTATGGGTGGTGTAATCTGTTTCCAAACGCACTGTTCATTAAGGATAGTACGGTGGCCATTCTTGCCGCTCTTTCATTATTTATGATACCATCGTCTGAAAAAGGAAAAAATATCCTTGAATGGAATGATGTGGTAAAACTACCCTTACGAATAATACTGTTGTTTGGAAGCGGATTTACCCTCGCAGAGGGATTTGAACGCAGTGGCCTTGCCGTTTACATGGCTCAGCAATTAACAGTAATGGAGGGAACCCATTTACTCCTTATCCTGCTCTGCGTTGCCCTTATTGTCACATTCATTTCAGAATTCGCTTCCAACATAGCCAGCATTCAGCTGATGCTACCTGTGCTGGCGGCATTAAGTGTATCGTTACATGTTGAGCCAATCGTGCTCATGATTCCGGCAACACTTGCGGCTTCGTTCGGGTATATGTTACCGGTTGCCACGGCGGCAAATACCATTGTTTACAGTACCGGTAAAATACCGGTGCGCAGTATGATTCGAACAGGATTAATACTCAACATCATAGCCATCGGCTTGCTTACCGTTTATATGTATATCCTAAGTCTGCTGTAATCAGCCAACCCAATCATCCAGGTCACGTCGATCTTTTTTGGTTGGCCTGCCACTCTTGTTAAATCGTTTGCCTCCATACGAATAAAATACAGACTTTAGCTTGATACGCTCCAGTTCTTCGGGTGGTGTACAATCTTTGAAATACGGCGCTACTTCAGAAGCTTTCATTCGTTTATCCAGTACCTCCACCACTTCAATTATCCATTTTTTTTCACGGGTGTTTACACTGTATATTTCGCCCGGCTTAACCATATGTGATGCTTTCAGAGATTCGCCATTCAGTTTCACCTTACCTTCATCTATGGCATCCGATGCCTGAGACCTCGTCTTATAGAGCCGTATAGCCCATAAATACTTATCCAGTCTCACACGTTTACTACTCTCCTGTACCATTATGGAAATACCCGTTTGGTTTCGTTCCACAAGGCATCCATCTCGGCAAGAGTCATGTCTTTTAGTTGTAAGCCTTTTTCAGATGCTTTATCCTCCATCAAGGTAAACCGGTTATAGAATTTATTATTGGTGTCAGCCAAAGCGGCCTCCGGATCAACATGAATAAATCGGGCATAGTTCACCAGTGCAAACAAGACGTCACCAAATTCTTTTTTGCGCTCCAGATCTGTTCCCAGATGAATGACTTCCTTAAGTTCACCCAACTCCTCCTCTACCTTGTTCCAAACCTGTTCAGTATTGTCCCATTCAAATCCAACCTGTTTGGCCTTATCCTGCATTCGATAGGCTTTTACAAGTGCCGGCAAAGCGGCGGGTACACCACTTAGGAGCCCTTTTTTTTCTTTAGTCGATGTTCGCTGTTTAATGGCCTCCCAGTTTTGCTTTACTTCCTCCTCGTTATTTACAGATACATTGCCATAGATATGCGGATGACGGATGATAAGTTTCTCACAGAGTTGATGGATGAGCGAACCGATATCGAAAGCGTGTTGTTCATCAGCAATCTTTGCATAGAAAATAATATGCAGAAGCAGATCGCCCAGTTCTTCCTTAATCGATTCCATATCGTATTGAGTGATGGCCTCAGCCAGTTCATACATTTCTTCGATGGTAAGTATGCGGAGCGATTCCATCGTTTGCTTCCTGTCCCAGGGACATTTCTCGCGCAGATCATCCATGATATCCAGCAGACGGCTGAATGCGGCTAATTGTTGTTCTCTTTTAGACATATCGTATCAATAACAAACCTATTAAAGCAAGGGCATACTTTGCAAACTATTTAAAGTGCAGTACAAACTTATTTTGGAAATAATCTTCTTGGAAGTAATCGCTTATTGATCGAATATGAACCCGTTTTCCCAAATCAGAAATTTCCTGATGCAGATCACCCCCTTTAAGCAGAATCCATCCGTTATGTTCGGCTTCACTTTTTCGGTTATGCAGATTTTTGGTCCATTGATAAAGTTCCGGCAAAGGAGCAACCGCCCGGCAAGTGATATAATCATAGGTGCCGATGTGCTGTTCCACGCGTTCGTTAGAGGCTGTAACATTGAGTAAGCCAAGACCACTAATAATCTCCTGTACCACTTTTATCTTTTTGCCAATAGAATCAACCAGATGAAAAGAAAGTGCCGGATAAAATATGGCGAGCGGAATTCCGGGAAAACCACCACCGGTGCCAAAGTCGAGCACACGGCCTGATTGTAAAGGAAATGCCTTTGCGATGGCCAGGGCGTGCAGAAAATGATGCAGATGAATGGCCTCTATGTCTTTTCGGGATATGACATTGATTCGTTGATTCCAGTATGCATACCATTCAGCGGCTTTGATGAACTGATGGCGTTGCTCAGTGCTGAGTTCCGGAAAATAATGCAGGAGCAAATCCACGGGTGTGCTACTAATAGCGGGTGCGGGTTGGATTCAGAATCTGGTACAGTAAATCCTTAGCACGGAACAACTGCGCTTTTACGGTACCCAAGGGCAAATTCATTTTGTCGGCAATCTCCTCATACGACAACTCATCAAAAAAACGAAGTTCAATGAGCATCTTGTACTTAGGATTGAGTTTATCTAATGTCTCACGCATCAGTTTGGCCCGTTGTTCCTTGATGAATCGCTCTTCGGGATCGAGTATGGGCGATTGCAAATCCATTTTATAGGAGTCACCGCTATCGTTCTCGGTTTCTTCATCTATGGACAAGGTCTCCAGTCTTTTTTTGCGAATGAAATCGATCGAGTTATTCAAGGCTATTTTATAGAGCCAGGTGCTGAATGCAAAATCAGGGCTGTATTTATCCAGATTATTGAATGCCTTGCCAAAGGCTTCTATGGTCAAATCATCTGCATCATCCGGATCGTGCACCATCTTTAAAACAAGAAAATAAATTGAATCCCGATACCGTTGCATCAGTTTGGCATATGCTGTTTGATCGTTCTGCTCCAGAGCCCGACTGACCAAATCATAGTCCTCTTTGGCTCTCGGGGAAAAGTTAGGATTACCTTCCTGCGAGAAATCGGGGGCCTGACCGGATGTTGTTTCTTCTTCCATCACTTCCATGGGTTTTGTTTTTTATTGAATATTCCGGGCAACATCATTACAAAGTAGACCAGATAAAGCACATCAAAGAACGGAAAGGTAAGAAACAAATCCAGTGTCTTTAATCGCTTCATGGCCTTGAAATGTACAATGCCGTTTAAGAATAAACGCATTCCAAAGATATATAGTACCCACAACATCCACACTTTAAAAACTATTAACACTATGAACAACACATAGAACAATATTTGTGACACCTGAAACAGGTTCAACAATAAAATGTGTTTGAGTTTATAGTGAACGGCTGTAGTCATATGTCTTCGCTTCTGATAGATCCACTCATCCCATTGCTCCTTGGGTCTGGACACGGTAAACGAATCGGGATGCAGAGACACCGTGGTATTGGTACCTGTAGCAATGGCGTTAATCACCAGATCATCGTCGCCGGAAACTAACTGCGGATTTTTTACAAATATGTTCTGGCTTAAAAAGCGTTCCCGCGTGTAGCCCAGATTTCTGCCCACACCCATGTATGGTAATCGGGCGAGTGCAAACGATAAATATTGTAATGCAGTGAAGTACGTCTCAAAACGTATGCAGGCATTAAGAAAACCCTTACGTTTTTCATACTGACTATATCCAAGTATTATTTGTTTTTTATCTGTAAATCGGGAAGCCATCCTGCTCAGCCACTGTTCATTCTCCGGATAACAATCTGCATCGGTAAGAATAATATGATGATATCGAGCCGCTTTAACACCAATGGTTAGCGCAAACTTCTTTCCCTTTAGCACCTTGGCATCCTGAGGTATAGTTCGGTAATCCAGTTGCTCATACACTCTGCCGTAATCAAATAGTAACTCCATTGTGCCATCGCAGGAATTATCATTAACAACCAGCACCTCATATCCCGGGGGATAGTGCTGTTTACAGATCAGCGGCAGATTTCGCCGTAAGTTGTTCACCTCATCTTTTGCACAAATGAGTACCGTAACCGGTGGTGGCGTGGTTGCCGAATCTTTAACTTTAAAGAAAGCAACGCGAACAAAAAAGAATATATAATAGAAGACCTGAATAAAGGCAACAACCGTGAACGTGTAAAAAAGGTAATCCATCCGGACGCGAAACGTGTATTTTTAAGGCCTTAAAAGTATCCTACACCGAACGAGTGAACAGAGCAGATTTTCCACAATGTTTTTCAGTTTAGACGCAAAAGACACAAAAAGCAAGGCCAGAGCAGGAACACTGCAAACCGATCACGGAAGTATTGAAACGCCCATATTTATGCCCGTAGGCACGGCCGGTGCTGTTAAAGCCGTTCAACCCGGCGAGCTGGATCAAAAAATACACGCTGAAATTATTCTGGGTAATACCTACCATCTGTTTTTACGCCCGGGCATTGATGTGTTAAAAGCCGCAGGCGGTTTGCATCAATTCAATGGTTGGCATAAACCTATCCTTACCGATAGCGGAGGATATCAGGTGTTTTCGCTTGCTGCAAACCGAAAAATTACTGAGGCCGGCACCACATTTCAATCACATATCGACGGTACCCGTTTTACGTTCACGCCCGAAAATGTAATGGATACACAGCGCATAATTGGAGCAGACCTTATAATGGCTTTTGATGAGTGTACGCCCTATCCATGCGAGTTTCATCAGGCTAAAAAATCAATGGAGCTCACCCACCGCTGGCTAAAGCGTTGCGTTGATCAGTTCCGGGCCACTAAACCCGTTTACCACTATCAGCAATATCTCTTTCCGATTATACAAGGTAGCGTGTATGCCCCACTACGCAAGCTGAGCACCGAAACGATCGCCTCTTACGATATGCCGGGCTATGCCATTGGCGGATTATCTGTTGGTGAGCCCGAAGAAATGATGTACGAAATGAGCGCCCTTTGTTGTGAGATTCTGCCACAGAACAAACCCCGGTATCTTATGGGTGTTGGCACTCCGGTTAATCTTCTTAAAAATATTGCCTTGGGTATCGATATGTTTGATTGTGTGATGCCTACACGAAATGGCCGAAATGGCATGTTATTTACCTCGCAGGGGGTTATTAACATACGGAATAAAAAATGGCAATACGATTTCAGTTTTATCGATGAAGCACTATGCAATGAGATCAGTAATTTTTTCAGTAAAGCCTATTTGCGCCACCTGGTTATTGCCGGCGAAATCCTTGGCTTGCAGATTGCCAGCATACAAAATCTTAGCTTTTACCTTTGGCTGATGAAAGAAGCCCGCAGGCAAATCATAGCAGGTAACTATCAGGCATGGATGGAACAAATTATACCACAAATCAGCCGCCGTTTATGACCACGAAGCTCCTTGGGCGTATGGACCGTTATGTGCTCCGGAAATTTTTTAGCACCTATGTCGTTGTGCTTCTCACCTTTATTGCCATATCGGTTGTATTTGATATTACCGAAAAACTCGACGACTTCATCAATTCCACTTCCGGCATTGGTGGAATTATTGTAAACTACTATTTCAACTTCGTTCCATATTACGGCATACTCCTCACACCCCTGCTCCTTTTTTTATCCGTTGTTTTCTTCACGTCGCGCATGACGGCCAACAATGAGTTTATTGCCTTTCTGAATACCGGCACCTCTTACTACAGAATACTCGTTCCCTTTCTGGTAGGCGCATCCATGGTTTGTGCACTCAATATTGTAATTAACCACTACTGGCTCCCGGTGGCCAACCGCAACCGCATACTTTTTGAATGGGAAAACCTTAAAAATAATTACGCGCCTAATGCCACTAATGTATATTTCCAGAACGAACGCAATTCATTTATATACTTACAGAACTACAATGGAGCCGACAGCAGTGGCTACAACTTTCAGCTCTCTACATTTAAGGACGGCAAGCTGATTCGGAAACTAACCGCAGACCGTGTTAAGTGGAATCGCGAAAATCAAACGTGGCGCATTACAAACTACGCCATACGGCATAATAAGCCTATGCTTGAAAGCCTGCACTATGGCCGCGATTCGGTCATTAAACTCAATCTGAATCCTGCTGATTTTGATAAAAGCATCGAAACCATTGCCGCATATACCACCCCCGAACTGAACCGCCTGATCGAGGAAGAAACGCTAAAAGGGTCCAATCAAGTGCCCTTCTATTATCTCGAAAAATATAAACGCACGGCATTTCCATTTTCAATAATCATCCTCACCATTATTGCGGTCAGCATCTCAACCAGAAAAGTGCGCGGCGGTACCGGCCTTCACCTGTTTATCGGTATTGCCCTTAGTTTCTCATACATTATGTTTCAGCAGTTCTTCGGGGTATTTTCTACCAATGCCGACCTGCATCCCGCTTTTGGGGCCTGGATACCTAATTTCATTTATCTCCTCATCGGAATTATTGCCTTTCGCTTCGCTCCAAAATAAGCATCAACTATTTCCGTTAACATTGTGCAATGAAAACATTTAGGCCAACCTCCTACCTGCGCATCGCCCTGCTGATTGGTTTAACCTTTTTGCTGTTTAGTTCATGTGCCAAACGCGATTGTAACGGACACCGTAAAATCCGTTTGAGTAACGGCGTACTGCTCTAACGGGTTCGCCGGAGCATCAGGTCAGCAAATGCGGTTAGCACCTCTTTCTTTTCGGGCGCCATTTGTACTGCATGCAATGCCTCACTTGCTTTTTGATGATACGTATTTAACAAGTCCCGTGCATACGACTCGGCACCGGTATCGATAAAGATATTTTTTACTGCCGCAATCTTACCCGTTTCATCGTTGGAGCGGGATAGCCAGGAATGAAGTTCGGCGGCCTGCTCGCGGTTGGCTCTTTGCAGTGCGCCCAGTAATAAAATTGTTTTTTTGTTTTGTATGATATCACCGCCAATACGCTTACCAAATTCCTCGGCATTACCAAACGTATCCAGTATGTCGTCGAGCAGTTGAAAGGCAATACCGGTATTTTTTCCAAATTCATAAATATGGTGCGCATCCGATTCTGATGCACCACCCATAATGGCCCCTATGCGGAGTGCGCCTCCCAACAGAACGGCTGTCTTTAGGGTAATCATTTCAATATAGGCCTCGGCAGACGGAATGAGTGATTCAAATTCAAGATCCAGTTGTTGCCCCTCGCATACTTCAATTGCCGTTTGATTAAATACAGAAACAAGACTGCCCGGTGATGGCGGATTATTTTTAAGCAGATACTCGTAGGCATATACCAACATCACATCGCCACTGAGTATGGCGGTGTTACGATTATATTTTTTATGAACGGTTTCTTTACCGCGACGAATTGGGGCTTCGTCCATGATATCGTCGTGAATAAGCGAAAAGTTATGAAACAGCTCCACGGCAAAAGACTGAGGTAATACCTCGGCGGGGTTTCTGCCAAACAGCTCTGCCGACATCATCACCAGCTGGGGGCGCAAATGCTTGCCTCCCAGGCCGAGTATATAAGAAACCGGTTCGTACAGCGATATTGGTTTGCGGTTGAAATGCTGTTCTTGCAAATAATGGTTAAACAACTGACTTAACTCGGGTATGGAATGCACGTGCTTGTATTATTTCGCAAAGAAAAAGAAAAACAAAGACAAGGATAATTTTACCTTCCTAAGCCCGGTGTGCAAGCGAGTGGAACAGAAGTTAAAAAATAGATACCTGATTCTTCTCTGATTGCATAGCTACTCATACTTAATATCTTAATTCAAATTCATTATTTATCGGATAATGCGGGTTGCAAACCCTTTTATTTATTTCCACTCGGTTGCAATCGAGCGGAACGGGTGCGCCTCGCTCACCTATCCATATGCTTACTTACGGTA
>BJGO01000048.1:15429-16395 GCA_014190535.1 Bacteroidota bacterium
TAATGAACGATGCAGTGTACAAGGTTAAACGCTACGAAGACGCAAGATTGGAATACACTCGCATCAACAAACACGCAGACGAAGACATAGGACTTTACGACACAACACTAACACGAAAATAATATTTGACATTTAAAGAAACGAATTAAATCAGCCAACGCATTTGGTGGCACATTTGCAAAACCGCACAAGCCCACCTGTTAAGCTCGGTTTGTAACCGAGCGGATTCAAAATATTGCGGATTGTATCCGTTCCTACAGCCCATAGCCTATGTTGTTATGTTGGAATAAGATTAATTAAACTGGGTTGCAAACCCTTTTATTTATTTCCACTCGGTTGCAAACCGAGCGGAACGGGTGCGCCTCGCTCACCTATCCATATGCTTACTTACGGTATCTGTAATCTGTTTTGCTCCAATTCCCCCACCCTTGCTATATTTCACCACATGAAAAAGATAACGCTTTCGATTCTTTGCCTCTTACTCTTTACCGGTTTGCTGTTTGCTCAGGATAATTTGTTACTGCAGTTTCAATCTTCATCCAATGCGCTTTACTGGAAAAACCGCAAACCCTTTGTAGGGTATTGGCAGCAGGATGTATTTTACAGCATAGAAGCTAACATTGATGAAACTGCCGATCGCATCGACGGGAAGGAAACCTTGTATTATACCAACAACTCTCCCGACACACTGCCATTTGTTTTCTTCCATTTATACCAGCAGGCTTTTGTTAAAGGTGGTTATCTGGAAAATCTTAACACAAATAATCAGTTCAAAAATCGTTTTGGTAAATATGAAGCCGAAGGCAAGGGGTGCATTATGCATTCCATCAAGCAACGTGGTGTGGAACTAAAAACGATTCAGGATTTCAGTGTGGTTAAAGTGTTGCCGGTGCAGGCTATTCTTCCGGGAGAGACCGTTACATTCGATATCACCTTTAGCACCGGTTGGGATAACGGATCACAACG
>BJGO01000049.1 GCA_014190535.1 Bacteroidota bacterium
GCGGTTCCAGATGGCGATGTCGTCGAGAGATCCGTTGAAGTTTGGAACACTAGATGAATTGCAAACCTGATCTCCAAAATAAATAGGCAGATCCATATTGTTGAATGAATTTGAACTTATAAACAAGGAATCTAGCAAAATGGAGTTTAAATATAGTTTATAAATGCTGCCCTCTCTTGAAATTACCAAATTGTACCATTCGAAATTAGCAATCGAACTTGAAGATATTGTTGATGATACAGAGCGGAAAAAGACTTTATTATCAAGCCAATAAAAAGACCAATCATTAGCAACACCGCAAATATCTCTGTCAAAAATGTAACCCCAAGAACTCGAAGTAGGTCTAATCCAAAATGAAAGCGAAATATTGTTTTCAATAGCTAAACTACTTGAAGAAGAAATTGAAACGTAATCATCCACCCCATCAAAACTATACGCCGCATTTGCCACACCAAACCGATCCTCCGTCAAGGTTGCCCCATTCACCGTTCCATTATTCCCATTCCCACTTTCATCATTTGCATTTCCATTAAATGGCCACCAGCCTACCAAACCATCGGTTGGCACATAATTGGGTACATTTTGTGCAAAGCTTAACGAGTTTATAGTCATTAATGCAATGGCAGTTAATAAAATTGTTTTTGTTGTGTGGCGGCTGATTGCGTTGCGCAAATAGTCCGCAAAGGTTGTTGGGTTTATCATAATCAGTAGCGTTTTTTTAAAACGTTTTTCAAAAGTATAGGATGTATATCCAACAGGCAAAAAACGTTTAACACCCGTATAGTCTAATGCCCGTATAGTTTTTTATTCACCCTCCGGGCCGGGTAATAGTAATTATTGGGCTAAGGCTATAGCCCAACGTGTTCTTTAGCGCTGTAACGTTCCTTCACGCGCGAGGGAGGATCGATTCGTCTTGAATTTTCTTTTGGAGCTTTTCTTTGTTTCAAGACAAAGAAAAGCGGATGATACTTTTTTTGAATTAAAACAACGTTTAGGCTAAAGCCCTTGTTTGAGTGGAGTTTTACCCTGCCGGCTGAAGCCGACAGTAATTAAACCTTAAGCGAGTTCATTACTCGTAAACGAAGTTGTTACCGTACATTCGATAAAAACAGGAGTAATCAAGCAGTAGTAAAAAACAGTTCTTTAGTAACATCAGCGACAATTAAGAAAAGAATGAGCTCAATTAAAGCAAGGTTTAATTACCCGGCACTTCAGCGACCTAAAGACAACATGCGTTACTTCCGATCGCTGAGCAATTGCTTAATGGCCCCGTAAGCTCCACCGCTGGGCCGCGGTGCGTCGGCATTCACGATACGCCCCGAGGCATCTATCAATACATAATGCGGTATGCTGGTGAAGTTATAGTCTTTTAAAATACTACTCTGCCAGCCCTTTGTATCAATCAGGTGTATGCCGTTTAATTTTTCCTGCTTCAAAGCCCGCTTCCAGTTTGCTTTATCGGTATCTATAGACACAAATAAAAAGGTAACGGGTTTATTATGAAATGAATCGATGAGCATGCGCGAATACGGCATCTCCTTACGACACGGCCCGCACCAGGATGCCCAGAAATCAATATACACCACCTTGCCTTTTAATGAACTCAGCGATACCGGGTTGCCCAAAGAGTCTGCACAGGTAAAATCGCGGGACATAGCACCAAGGCTCAGATGGGCCAGGCGCTGATAGGCACGATCGAGGGCAAACACCACATCGGGCGATGCGCCGTTTTGTTTCATATATTCTATCATCTTGCCGGCATTGGTGATGTAGTTTTTTGAAATCATCTTTTGGATAACATAAGCCGCATGAATCTCATAAGGAGCGCCCTTTAATTCGGTGCGGGCTATATCAAATTGTTTAGTAAGTATGCGTTCATCATCCTCAAAAATGCGGGGCTGTGCCAAGGCATCGTAAGCGCGGTTTTTATAGTACCAGTAAAGAAACTGTCCATATACATCGGCCTGATACAGGGGCGGCACATCGAAGGGCATTTTTTTTAGAAAGGCAAAATAGGAGGTGTCTATGCCGGCCTGCACACTGTCGTCGCGTTTTACATATTTCTGATACACCGGGAACATCAGTTTTTTAACTGCCGACTGATACAGTGCCAGCTGACTCATGAAGGCTTCAAAATAAGGACCTGCCTCGCCGGGCTTAAATTGTTTTTGAAATGCCGCGGCGGTATTTGCATAACAGGTATCTGCCACATAGGCAATGCCCTGTGGGTAGCCTCCATAAAGCAGGTTTTGATTGAGCGGTGCGGTGCGATGCAGACGATAATGCAAATAGAAATTATTCTCTTTACCTCCCTTACCTGAAAAGGAAATGGATTGAGGCCATATATGGATATCGAGCGTTATATATAAGCTATCATCAGGCGATACATACATGCGAAGCACTTTATCATTAAACCGAAGTGCCGACATCATTGGCTCTTTGGATGCGATACGAAAAACAAAGTTGCCTGTGGCATTAGTTACTGCTGAATCTATAACCGGCCAATCCGTGGTGAAGGGCAGTTCCTTCAACAAATAGATTTTGCCCGATGTAAAGTTCGCTACACTGCCGTATAGGTGAGCATGTTGGGCCTGAACAGCACATAATACGTGAAAAGAGATCAGGGTAAGTATAAACCGTTTCATCACTACAAAATTATCATGAATCGATGTCAATTGCCTCACCATAGTTTGGTATATGGATGTTGGAATACCCTTGTGCAAGCATGGCATCCGCCAGTTTTTGTTGCGCCTCCTGTTCGCCGTGAACCAGAAATACTTTTTTAATGCGCTTTCGGTCCAGCGGGTTCAGAAATCGTAAGATCTCATCGTGATCAGCATGTGCACTGAAGCTGTCCATAATCTCGATGCGGGCACGAATCTTTTTTTCTTCACCAAATATTTTTATGTACTCGGGCTTGTTGCGGATGCGCGCACCCAGCGTACCCTCAGCGCAGTAGCCTACAAAGAGTATGGCATTACGGTCATTTTCGATATTGTTGCGAATATGATGAACCACACGGCCGGCCTCAGCCATGCCGGAAGCTGAAATAATGATGCAGGGCTCTCTTAATGTATTTAAGGCTTTACTCTCATTCACATCCTGAATATATGTTAGTCCACCAAAGCCGAACGGATCGGGATCGGTACGGATGTGTTTAAGGATCTCCTCATCAAAACATTCACCGTGGCCGCGATAGATTTCGGTTGCATTGGTAGAGAGGGGACTATCCACATAAACCTGAATACGCGGCAGTTTATGGTGATGATAGATTTTATCCAGCACATACACAATCTCCTGCGTGCGACCAAGACTAAATGCCGGTATAATAATCTTACCTCCTTTTTCAATACAGATTTGCTGTATCAGTTCTGTTAATTCCCGTTCATCATCAGGTTCGTTCTGATGAGTTCTCCCTCCATAGGTGCTCTCGGTAATGAGATAGTCCACGTCCGTCATCGTTTCCGGATCTCGTAGGATAGGCCGATCCCATCGGCCAATATCTCCGGTAAAACCAATGCGCGTTTCTTTACCTCTGTCTTGTATGAACACCACGACCGAAGCGCTTCCGAGGATGTGGCCCGCATCGCGGAACTGAAACGAAATTTCATCATTGATGCGGTGTACCGTTTCATATTCTGCCGTAACAAAAAACTTAAGGCAACGCTCCGCATCCTTTACCGTGTAGAGCGGCGGTATGGGGTCAAGGCCCTTTCGTTTACGCCGTTCATTATACCATTCATTATCTTTTTCCTGAATATATGCGGTATCGAGCAACATAATCTCACATAAATCTTTCGTTGCCGATGTGCAGTAAATCTTGCCTTTGAACCCTTGTTTAATCAGAAAAGGTATCCGGCCACAATGATCGATGTGCGCATGCGACAGGATAAGATAATCAATTTGTTTGGCGTCAAATAAAAAATTGGCATTCATTTGATCAATATAGGCCTGCCTGCCCTGAAACAATCCACAATCAAGTAAGATGGTGGTTCCGCTGTTCGTGGTTATCAGATGATTACTGCCGGTTACGGTTTGAGCAGCTCCGCAAAATTTTATTCTCATAAAGCACTAAATATAATCGAAAAATAACCCACAGCAATGAATAAAAATAGTTGGTCTTATATTTACCCGTTCACTTAAAATGCAGGCATGCCATTACTGGGTAAAGTATTGAAGCAATTTGTTGAGGCACGAAACGAGCTTAAAATAAGGCCTTATCAAGCCGCCCGTAACCAAAACAATATGCTGCGGAAACTACTGCGCAAAGCCGAGTTTACCGAGTTCGGTCGCGAACACGGGTTCACAGCCATCTTGCAGTCGAAAAAACCCGAACAGCTCTTCAGCCGTAATGTACCACTCTCGGATTACGTATCTATATATAAAAACTGGTGGCATCGGTCGGTACAGGGCGAGCGTGATGTATGCTGGCCCGGGCAGGTAAAATACTTTGCATTGAGTAGTGGCACTTCGGACAGTTCGAGTAAACGAATTCCGATAACGAAGGATATGATTCATGCCATTCGTAATTCAAGCCTGAAGCAGATTCTGGCTATGTCAAATTTTAATTTTGATGAAACAAGCTACGAGAAGGGCATTATGATGCTCGGGGGCAGTACCAATCTGAAACGTAAAGGGAGTTATTATGAGGGCGACCTCAGCGGCATCAGTGCACGAAATATTCCAACCTGGTTTCAGGCCTTTTACAAGCCGGGTAAAAAAATTGCACAGCTCAGTGATTGGGAAAGAAAGTTAGACGAAATTGCGGCACACGCACACCAATGGGATATCGCGCACATCTGCGGCATACCGGCCTGGAATCAATTGATGCTGGAACGCATCATTGCACATCATCGCGTTAAACACATTCACGAGGTGTGGCCTAACCTCACCTCGTTTGTGCATGGGGGTGTAGCCTTTGAACCATACCGAAAAAGTTTTGAAAAACTTTTAGGAAAACCCATCACATATATTGACACCTATCTGGCGTCTGAAGGGTTTATTGCTTATCAAAACCGCCCTGATACCCATGCCATGCGACTGCTTACGCGCAGCGGAATTTATTTTGAGTTTATACCCTTCGACGATGCCCATTTTGACGAAGAAGGCAACATTAGAAATGGTGTTACTGCGCTTACCCTTCAAGAAGTTAATACCCATACCGACTATGCCCTTGTGCTTTCAACGTGTGCCGGAGCCTGGCGCTATCTGATAGGCGACACCATTCGTTTTGTAAATACCGACGAATATGAACTCGTAATTACCGGACGCACCAAACATTTCCTGAGTCTTTGCGGAGAACACCTGAGCGTAGACAATATGAACCATGCCATAGCGCACGTGAACGATACCTTGAATGTAGGCATCAGAGAATATACCGTGTGTGGTGTACCTCATCAAACTTTGTTTGCACATCATTGGTTTGTGGGCTGTGATGAAGAAGCACATGCATCACAACTAAAAGAATTGATTGATTCTAAATTAAAAGCCATCAACGACGATTATGCCACAGAGCGCATCTCGGCATTGAAAGATATCATGGTTACCGTACTGCCCGTTTCGGTATTCTACGACTGGCAGGCAAAACATCAAAAGCTCGGCGGGCAAAATAAATTTCCTCGAGTGATGAAAGGCGAACGACTGCAAGATTGGTTAAGCTTTTTAAAAGAGAAACAACTGCTTGATTGAGGCACTCTATAAAGGTGTTCTGCTTGGGCTGGTGCTGATGATTTCTGTCGGTCCTATTTTTTTTGCTGTAATAGAAACCAGCATCAACAAAGGTTTTCCTTATGCATTCAGTATAGCCATTGGAACCCTGTTCAGCGATGCACTTTACATCGTTATGGCTTATTTAGGCCTCAGTGCATTTTTTGAAGATGACTCATTCCGTTTGTGGATGGGTATTTGCGGTGGTATGCTGTTAGTAGGTTTTGGAATATTTAATCTGATGAAAAAAACCGACACTCACGCGGCAGATTTACACCTACAAAAAAAGTCTCCATACTACCAATATGTATTTAAGGGATTTATAATTAATACACTAAATCCTTTTGTCATCTTCTTTTGGGTCAGTACTTTGGGTTGGGCATCTATGCATTTTCAATCGCAGCATCATAGTAAAGTATTTTTCTTTGCCGGTGTGTTGAGCACCATCTTTCTTTCCGATATGGCCAAAGCATTTTTAGCAGCAAAAATCAAACGCTTCATCAACCGTAATGTATTGCTCTGGGTAAACCGTATAGCCGGTTTTGCCATGATTATTTTCGGTATAGATCTTATTACGAAAGTATTCTGGGGCAGCGGGATCTTTTAATGTATCTCCCACACCTCATTACCCGCTAATAATTTATCCAGATTGCCTACACCTTTTTTGGTGAGTACATCGTCAATTTGTTTCTGCATCACATCCTCGTAACAAGCGCGCTCACCTCGATAGAAAATGCCGAAGGGACGCGGCAAATGATTCTCGTGATGCACATCGTCGAACATACGTGCTACTATCCAAGCCTTGTTGAGGTCGGTTTCGTCGTGTACCATTAAATCGTCGGTGCTGTATTGCTCACCTATAGTAACCACCTGCGGTTTCATACCATCCAGTCTGATTCCTTTTTCGTTGTTTTCACCAAAACGCAAGGGCTGACCATGAATCATCATCAGCGTTTCCTGTTTTTTACTCGCCTTCTCCGTAAAAATCTCAAAGGCGCCATCGTTAAAGATGTTGCAGTTCTGATAAATCTCGAGGAATGAAGAACCTTTATGTTTATAAGATGCCAGCAACATAGACTGCAAGTGTGCCGGGTCGCGATCCATACTGCGTGCTACAAAAGTGGCTTCGGCACCCAATGCTAATGAAATGGGATTGAAGGGGTGATCTACACTGCCGTATGGCGTTGATTTAGTTACCTTGTTTTCTTCTGAGGTAGGTGAATATTGCCCTTTGGTTAATCCATAAATCTGATTGTTGAATAACAATACATTCACATCAAAATTTCTTCGCAGTAAATGAATGGTATGATTGCCACCAATAGATAATCCATCTCCATCACCGGTTACAATCCACACACTCAGTTCGGGTCTTGATGCTTTTAGACCGGATGCAATGGCTGTGGCGCGTCCGTGAATGGAGTGCATGCCAAACGTCTCAGTATAATATGGGAAGCGAGACGAACAACCAATGCCGCTGATGAAAACAATGTTCTCGCGCGCTATGCCCAGTTGCGGCAATATGGTGTGTACTTGTTTCAGAATAGAATAATCGCCGCAGCCGGGACACCAGCGTACATCCTGATCGGTAGCAAAATCTTTGGCAGTTAATGTTGCAGTACTCATAATTTATTTTGTGTTGTACACTTCTTTTATTTTTTCAACTAATTCGCCTTTCATAAAAGGCACTCCCTGTATTTTGTTAAATGGTATGGCCGGTATCAGATAGCGGTCGCGGATAATGCGTATCAACTGACCGTTGTTGATTTCGGGAATCAGTACTTTATCGAAGCGTTTCATCAGCGCTTCTAAATTTTTAGGGAAGGGTTTAATGTATCGGATGTGTGTGTGCGACACGTCCATTCCTTCGGCAATACATTCTTTAACGGCGGCTTTCAAAGCACCATAGGTTCCACCCCAGCCCAATACCAGGACTTTACCGCTGTCTTTACCGCTGTCTATCTTCTGTTCCGGTAGGTAGTCGGCAATCTTCTCCACTTTTTCCTCACGCAGTTTTACCATTTGCTCGTGGTTGGCTGCGTCGTAACTGATGTTGCCGGTAATATTTTGTTTTTCGAGTCCGCCTATGCGATGCTCCAAACCTTTAGTTCCGGGCACAGCCCAGGGACGTGATAATTTTTCATCACGTGCATATGGCATAAACTTTTCACCATGCTCTGAAGGTGCCGCAAACTTTTTTTCAATTTTTTCTAATTGATTGGTTACGGGATAACGCCACGGCTCAGCACCGTTAGCGATGTAACCATCACTCAGCAAAATAACGGGAGTCATATGCTGCACGGCAATTTTACACGCTTCAAATGCGGCACGGAAGCAATCGCTCGGAGATTGTGCGGCAATAACCGGTATGGGGCATTCGCCATTTCTTCCGTAGTAGGCTTGCAGTAAATCGGCTTGTTCGGTTTTGGTGGGCATGCCGGTGCTTGGTCCGGCACGTTGTATGTTGCAAATCACTAATGGTACTTCAAGCATCACGGCCAATCCCATTGCTTCTGTTTTCAGTGCCATACCAGGCCCCGATGTGGTCGTTAATCCTATTTGTCCGCCAAATGATGCGCCTATGGCGGAGCAAATTCCGGCAATCTCATCTTCGGCCTGAAAGGTTCTGATATTAAAGTTTTTATACTTAGCCAGTTCATGCAATACATCCGATGCAGGTGTTATGGGATATGAGCCCAAAAAAACAGGTAAGCCCGATTGATGGGAGGCGGCCACAATACCCAATGCCAGTGCCTGATTGCCCATAATGTTACGGTACTTACCGGCCGGCATTTTCGCTTTTTCTACTTTGAATCGCGTACTAAACGTTTCGGTTGTTTCACCATAGGCATAACCGGCTTTCAATACACGTAGGTTGGCTTCGAGTATCTCCGTTTTTTTAGAAAACTTTTCGTTTAAAAAATTTATACTGGTTTGCATATCGCGGTCGAACATCCAGTACAAGAAACCGAGTACAAACATGTTTTTGCAACGGTCTTTTTCTTTGGTGCCTAATGTAAGATCAGCAATAGCATCGCGGGTTAATTTGGTCACATCTACTTTATAGACTTCATAGCCATCGAGCGAATTATCCTCGAGTTGGTTGCTTTCAACATTGGCTAAGCGCAAATTTTTAGCATCAAAACCTGCAATATTGGCTATAATAATTCCTCCCCGTTTTAATTGTTTGAGGTTCATCTTCAATGCCGCTGCATTCATTACCACCAATACATCGCACATATCGCCGGGAGTATAAATCTCGGTACTGCCAAAATGCAGTTGATAGCCCGATACACCGGCAGTAGTTCCTTGTGGCGCACGAATCTCAGCAGGGAAATCAGGGAAAGTACCTAAATCGTTCCCAAAAAGAGCCGCAGTATTTGTAAACTGAGTTCCAGTAAGTTGCATACCGTCGCCACTATCGCCGGCAAATTTTATAACAACCTGTTCCAGGGGAACGAGCGTTTCTGATGTTGACATAGTCTAATGGGTTAAGCGCCGTGTTGCAATTTTTAAATTACAACTTGGCTCTTCAAAATTACCTCAAACATCAGTTAAAATAGGGCTATTCTTGATAGCGTCTGATAATTTTCAGGATTACACCATATACACTGTGGACATCGGTTTAATCGATTTATGAATAAATAGCGGTACGTGTATAAATTCGCTTTTAGTGGTAAATCATATTCTTCATTAACCGTGCACAATACAAAGCCCACAATCGATTAGATTAATGAATAAAACAAACTGGCATCATATCAACATTATCTTAATAGGTAGTATACTTACCATAACCATACTTTCCCTCTCAACTAAAATACTTCCCTTACCTAATCAAATTGATTATTTGATTTCGATTAAAAAAAGAGAAGATAAAATCCATTATGAGCAGGCATTAAGCGCAAAACCAGACTCCGCTTCGTTATTAATTGCAGAGCCTGTTAAGGCTGCTCATTATATGAATAGAAATAAGGGCTTGAATCAATTTTTTGATGCCCTGGACTCACTGAGCAGTAATGCTGCATATTCGGTACATATCGGCTATTTCGGTGACTCAATGATTGAGGGCGATTTGATTACTCAGGATGTTCGCAAGAAATTCCAAAAAGCATTTGGAGGGCGTGGCGTTGGTTTTATGCCGGTAACCTCTATTGTTTCTACATTCCGGAATACCATTGGTCATAAATTTAGCGAGAACTGGACTGAATATAATTTTAATACTCCTCTCCCTCAGGGTTATCGATTAGGGCCGAGTGGGCACGTATTCATGAATCAACCTGGCGAATGGGTTAGTTTCTCCTCCAAAGGCAATCCATTCAACAATGCTTATGTATTTATGGAACCTCAAACCGATATACAATTCATGTTAAATACCGATACCGGTACTATTCATCTGCAGGTGCCCTATACTTCAGGAATACAAACGTTGAAACTGCCGTTAGGTGGTACAGATAAAGTAACCCTGACCATTGAATCCGGCGAAGCCCTATTCCACGGTATCAGCTTTGATAGCCAATCAGGAATTTTCGTCGACAACTTCTCCTTTAGAGGGTGTTCGGGAATTCCCCTGGCAAATACCGCTGAGCAGGTTTTACAGCACATTGATTCAAGTTTGAATTACAGACTGGTTATTCTGCAATATGGTCTTAATGTACTGAGTCATGGCAGTGAATATAATTGGTATAAAAAAGGCATGCAACGTGTCATCAATCATATAAAAAAATCGTTGCCCAATGCTTCGATCTTGCTTGTTGGCGTTGCAGACCGCGCCTATTTTGAGAATGGCATCTGGTTAACTGAACCGGACATCTATAAGTTATTGAAAATACAAAACGAACTGGCCGTAGAAAACGACATCGGATTTTACAATCTATTTAGTGAAATGGGTGGCGAAAATACAATGGTGAGCTGGGTAGAAGATTCCATTCCGAAATTAGCCGCAAACGACTACACGCATTTAAATGGCTTAGGCGCCAGACGTGTGGCCAACTTAATATACGAATACCTATATGCGCAATATAAAATGAGAAAGACATTATAACCCTCCTACGTAATTTTATCTGATGCAATTGAATGGGTTTACGATTTTAATGACATTGATATTATGTTACAGTAACGTTTTATCACAATTCAAACCCAATGATACTGCGCTGTATGCCGCATATCCGATCATCAATCAACAGGCGGTAAAGCTCATTGGTGATTCTATTGCCTTCCAAGAGTTTGCATCGAAATTGCATAGTTTCACTACAGCTAATCATGCAGCATTTCATGTATTGCACATTGGTGATTCCCACGTACAGGCCGGATTCTTTACCGAACCCATACGGGAATTATTTTCATCTATCTATGGGTATGGAGGCCCGGGAGTGGTGTTTCCCTACCAGGTGGCCAAGACCAACGGGCCTCCCGGATTTTCATCGAGCTCGGATTATACTTGGACTGCCAAACGAAATGTTAAATATAATATTCCACTTCCAACCGGGCTTTGCGGACATACCATTTATAGCACGAACCCATCGGCCTCGTTTAACATACGTTTTAATGAGGATAGCAGTTATAACCGAATCAGAAACCTGACCATCTTTCATAGTAACCGCGATACAAATTTTAACTATATCGTAACGGGTGATGACAGTATCATAGCCCATATGGATAGTTCTTTCCAAGACATTCGGGCAACACGCTTCATTTTCGGCAAGGATGTTAGCCGCATCAGGGTAAGCAATAATAAAACCGACTCAAAACAGGTCAGCTCCACCATAACAGGTATGTATTGCAATAACGGAAACAGCAACACTGCCATCACTTCAGTTATAGGTGTTAATGGAGCCCGGTATAACGATTATATGAGTAGCGATTGGTTTATCGAACAGGTCAGCCTTGTTGCTCCCCAGCTTATCATCCTGTCACTCGGCACCAACGAGTCATTTGAATACAACAAATTAAACCTGACTCAATTTGCTTCAACGATTGATAGTATGGTTAGTCGTTTAAAAAATCTGCCCTCAATGCCGATTATCCTGCTGACGACTCCACCCGCGGTATGTAGATCAAAACGTGTTTCAAAACGCATTATTTATATTCCTAATACTTATACGGCACTGGTCAGGCAGGTCATTTTGGATCAAGCCGCAAAAAATCATTTACTGTCATTTGACCTATATGAAGCCATGGGCGGTGAAAAATCTATGAAATGGTGGGCTTTAAAACGCATGACTGATAAACGTCAGATTCATTTTACAAAACCAGCCTATCGCATATCCGGCTCCCTGCTTGCTTCAGCACTTGCCCGATTAATGGAGAATCAAAAATGAGTATTAACCTATCCCATATTGATTTCAAACTGCTTGCAGAACAACTGCTCTACAACTCACGTGACCCGCTGTTGTTCAACAGCTCCTTTTTCCTGTACTTTTTCGGTTTATTCTTTTTAATCTACTCGTTATTCATTAATAAAGTCAATGCAAGGATATCGATCGTCATTCTTTTTTCACTCTACTTCTTCTATAAAGCCTGCGGATACTATGTGGGATTAATTATCTTGTCTGCAGTAGTTGATTTTTTCATCAGTAACTCCATCTATAAAGCACGCACGTCCGGTGTAAAGAGGCTATTACTAATAATCAGCATTGTACTTAATTTGGGCATGCTTTCCTATTTTAAGTATTATAATTTCTTTCTTGAAAACAGTAATCTGTTATTCAACACGAACTATACTATCATCAGCATCGCATTGCCGGTCGGTATTTCGTTCTATACCTTCGAAAACATCAGCTACACGATAGATGTGTATCGGGGACATTTTAAGCCTATTAAAAGCTTTGGCGACTATCTCTTTTTCCTGTCGTTTTTTCCTAAGCTTATGATGGGGCCTATTGTAAGAGCCGCTGATTTTATTCCTCAGATCAGAAGTAAGTTGTCGCCAACTCATTTCGACCTGGCTTTCGGCTTATTTTATATTCTAACCGGTTGTTTCAAAAAAATTGTTATCAGTGATTTTTTAAGAACCAATATTGTAGATTTTGTTTTTGATGACCCCTCACGATATAACGGAGTCTACTGTCTGACCGCAACATACGCCTATGCATTGGTTATCTATTGCGATTTTAGCGGATATTCCGATATGGCCCGCGGAATGGCTAAATGGATGGGCTATGACATTAATGTAAATTTTCTTGCGCCTTATCAATCCGCTAACATTACCGAGTTCTGGAGAAAATGGCACATATCCCTGTCGTCGTGGCTCCGCGATTATCTGTATATCCCTTTGGGAGGCAACCGCAAAGGCAAAATACAAACATATATAAACCTAATGATTACAATGCTATTGGGTGGGCTTTGGCACGGAGCGAGTTGGAACTTTATAATCTGGGGTGGATTACACGGTGCCGCACTAAGTATTCATAAACTGTATGGACAAATTCCGGCGCAACTTCGTTTTAAGCGTATTGAACCGGTCACAAAAGTTTTTAATATCATACTCACATTCCACTTCGTATGTCTTTGCTGGATATTTTTTGCATGTCATTCATTTCAGGATAGCTTCACTGTAATTCATCAGATCGTTAATAACTTCCAACCGGAATCCATCTATATATTTGTTTCGCACTACCGATATGTGTTACTTGGTTTATGTACGGGATTTTTTCTACATGCTTTGCCAATGCATCTGAATACGTTTCTGATTAATAAAATCATTCAGGTACCTGTCTGGGGTAAACTGGCCATTACTATTACCTTTCTGCTACTGATGGCCTACTTAAAAATGGAGAAACCGGTTATGCCGATTTACCTGCAGTTTTAAAATAAAAAAGCCACTGACGCATCAGTGGCTCTAAACAATTTGACGATGAATTCTAACGATGAATTATTCTTTGTAATCCGGGCGAACAATAAACTTTGTTGCAATCGGTAATTTCTGAGCCGCAAGGCGCAGCGCCTCTTTAGCAACAGCCATTGGTACGCCGTCTGCTTCAAATAGGATACGACCGGGGCGCACAACAGCTACCCAACCCTCCGGGTTACCTTTACCTTTACCCATACGAACCTCGGCAGGTTTTGCTGTACGTGGTTTATCCGGAAATACGCGAATCCAAACCTGACCTTCACGTTTCATATAACGGGTTAAAGCAACACGGGCCGCTTCCAATTGTTTGTCTGTTATCCAGAGCGCTTCCATGGCTTTGAGTCCGAATGAACCAAATGCTATGGTGGCTCCACGGTGTTCAATACCGTTAGTGGCACCTTTTGCTTTCTGCGCTTTTCTGTATTTCGTTTTCTTAGGCTGTAACATAACCTTATTGTAAGTTCAATTTTTTGTTATTATGAATTAGAATCTTTGCGATCGCCACGTTTTCCTCCGCGTCCACCACGATCGCCACGGTCACCACGGTCACGTCCGCGTCCACCACGGTCACCACCACGAGGCATTTCAGAACCGCCTGCTGTTTTTACTGCGGCATTTGGTGTTAAATCACGTTTACCGAAAACCTCTCCGCGACATATCCAAACTTTAATACCTATTTTGCCATAAACAGTTTGTGCTTCGCCCAATGCATAGTCGATATCCGCACGAAATGTATGCAATGGCACACGACCTTGTTTGATCTCCTCGGAGCGTGCAATTTCGGCACCACCAACACGACCACTGATGCGAATCTTTATTCCCTCAGCTCCCATACGAATTGCAGAGGCAATAGCCAACTTCAAGGCACGACGATAGTTGATGCGTGCTTCTATCTGACGGGCAATCGTGTCTGCAACTATGTTTGCATCCAATTCCGGACGACGGATTTCAGAAATATTGATCTGTACATCTTTTCCGGTAAGCTGTTTTAACTCCTCCTTAATACGATCCACTTCACTTCCGCCTTTACCAATAATAATGCCCGGACGGCTTGTATTAATAGTAACCGTAATACGGTTAAGCGTGCGCTCGATGATAATCTGAGCCATACCACCTTTAGAGATACGGGCTTTTAAATATTCGCGAATTTTCTGGTCGCCGTGTAATTTCTCAGCGAAATCTTTTCCGCCATACCAATTCGATTCCCATCCGCGGATGATACCTAATCTGTTGCTTATCGGGTTTGCCTTTTGTCCCATGATATTGTATTATTCTTCGTTAGTTTTTTTAGATGATTTTTTTGCCGCAGTCTTTTTAGCAGGTGCCTTTCTGGCTTTTTTTACCGGAGCTTCAGCCGGGGTTTCTTCAGGAGCAACTTCCGCTGTCTCAACATTTGCTTCGGCAGATACTGAACCGGCTCCAATGCGGCTATCTACAATGATCGTGATGTGATTGGATCGTTTGCGTAATTTATAAGCACGGCCTTGAGGTGCAGGCAGAAAACGTTTAATTGTTGTACCACCATCTACGAATATTTCTTTTACGTATAACGCACTATCCTCTTCACGCAAACCCTGATTAGCCTGCTTCCAGTTGTTCACTGCCGAGATAAGCAGTTTCTCAATTACACGGGCCGGATGTTTGGTTGTGTAGTGTAAAATATTGATGGCTTTTTCAACATCCATACCACGAACCAAATCAGCGACATAGCGCGATTTACGTGGCGAAGTTGGATTGTTTCTCAATATTGCTTTAGCTGATGCCATGTTAATGAATTATTGTTTATAGGGATTAAGCAATTTTCTTGGATGAGTGTCCTTTAAAGTTTCTGGTAGGTGCAAATTCACCAAGTTTGTGGCCTACCATATTTTCCCCAATATAGATGGGAATGAATTTATTCCCATTGTGAACGGCAAAGGTATGCCCCACAAATTCAGGAGTGATGGTAGAGCGGCGCGACCAGGTTTTGATAACGGTTTTTTTACCGGAAGCATTCATAGCATCAATCTTTTTTTGAAGATTATGATCTACGTAGGGGCCTTTTTTTATGGATCTGCTCATTAGTGATTTGTTATGATGTTATAAGATTATTTTTTTCTTCTGCTGATGATAAAATTATTTGATGCTTTTTTAGGCTTACGTGTTTTTAATCCTTTAGCATACTTACCTCTGCGGCTACGTGGATGTCCGCCAGACGCTTTACCTTCACCACCACCCATTGGATGGTCTACAGGGTTCATCGCTACGCCACGGTTACGTGGACGGATTCCTCTCCAGCGCTTTGCACCGGCCTTACCGTATACTTCAAGATTATGGTCAGGGTTTGATACCGAACCAATACTTGCCATACAAGTTACCAAAATACGGCGCACTTCACCTGAGGGCAGTTTTATCGTTGCATAACGGTCTTCTTTAGCGGCAAGCTGTGCACTGCTACCTGCACTGCGAACGATTGCGGCGCCTTTACCGGGTTGTAATTCGATATTATGTATAATAGTACCGAGTGGTATGTCTTTTATAAATAATGCATTACCAATCTCAGGCGCGGCACCTTCGCCGGATAAAACCACATCACCCACTTTCAATCCGTTTGGAGCAAGAATATAGCGCTTTTCTCCGTCTTTATAGTTAAGTAATGCAATAAAACCTGAGCGGTTTGGATCGTATTCAATAGATTTTACGGTAGCAGGAATGCCATATTTATTTCGCTTGAAATCTATAATACGGTACATCTGCTTGTGTCCGCCACCGATGTAACGCATAGAACGGCGACCCTGGAAATTACGTCCACCGGTTTTGGA
>BJGO01000050.1 GCA_014190535.1 Bacteroidota bacterium
AGGATATACGCAGGTTATTCTTATCCGTGGCATAAATCAAACTCGCCGCTGGAGATATCAGAAAGTTGAAATTTTGATTTTTATCTATGCGTGTAGTAATATTCATACGCAATTTTTCATCAGCAAATTTTTTATCAGCACCGGCATACATACCATACTCGTAGTTTGTAATTCGCACGTTGCCGGTATCAGAAAAAATAGTGCCTCTTGAATTAGGCGTGTACAATCGGTAATTACCACCAACTGTAATATTCATCCACTCTGGTGTGAATTTGTACTCTCCCTGTATATGGTACAATGCTGATTTATCATAAAATCGTGTTCCACCTTCGGCAAACGTAAGTCTTGATGTGATTAAATTAAATACTGAGTCGAATGATGCAGTGCCCGGCACAAAATAAGGCGACTCAAAACTGCTTACACTGCCATTGTCTGCCACACCGCGGGCCAGGGCATGCCAGTATTGCATGGAATCGGGATTGTTATTTACAACCATAAGTATCGAGTCGGTATACGATTGCGTAACCGGAAAAACAAATTGCGGATAACCCGGTAGTTGTTTAACACGATTCACAATATTGGTTTGCCAGTAATTGAAATAATCGGTTGCCCAGTTGGCATCGCTCTTGGCATAGCGGTTAAGTAACAGTGCTGTAAAATAAGCGTCATACGATTTGCCGGCATCTTCATGAGTAGCATAGGCGCGTATGAAGTATTTATTTTGCTGTTTAAGTTCAATTTTGTTTTGAAAGAATAATACCCCTCTGAGGCTGTAACGGTTATCGCCCTGATAAACCGTGGTTCCCGTACCAAAACTCGATGTGCCAATGAGTTGGGTGCTGTCATTCCACTTATAATGAAAGGAAGCGGAAGCTTTACCATTGCGTGTGTTATAGTCTACCAAATCACGCTCCCAGTATCCTTGACGATAGAATCGATTGAGTCCGGGAAACTTCCAGATGTTTGTCGTTTGGCTGTAGTCCATTACCGAATTAAACTCATCGCCATATTTGTTTACGGCATCATAACCTCCTGGATTACCCGGCCCGTCAGGCGATTCCTCCGTTGCGTCTGCATTTGTTGCTTCCCAGTCGTAGGCGCGCAGATAGTATGCATTGAGTTTATAGGCAAATACATCGCGTTGCGTTTTTTTATTTTTAAAAACCTGAGCGTATCGGATACCTGTTTCAAACAAGGAGCGTTCACCGCCTTTGATCATCACCATGAGGCCGGGTGTTAAAAAGGGATCTTTGGTCGTCATGCTGATGACACCATTGAAGGCATTAGGTCCGTAGAAGGCTGAACTTGCACCAACAATCAAATCAACTTTAACCACATCGAGTTCCGATGCACCTAAAAAATTACCCAGCGAAAAATTTAAACCGGGAGCCTGGTTGTCAACACCGTCAATCAGTTGCAGTGACCGCACCGGAGAGGTGCTGTTAAACCCTCGGGTGTTAATTACCTTAAACCCCAGAGATGCCGAAGTAAGATCAACGCCCTTAAGTTGCCCAAGTCCTTCATAAAAGTTAAAAGCCGGTGTTTGCTTAATGGCAAGGTAGTCCATTGCCTCAACAGTTAAGGGCGATTCGCGTTGTTTCTCTGTTAATCGGGAGTCGGTTATGGTAATGTTTTTGAGTACGATGCCTCCGCTACGGCTTAAATTGTAGGAGACCCGTTTACCGACATTGACCTGAGCATATTCACGTAACAATGAATCATAACCCATATAGCGAATAATCAGGGTTACCGGAAACGAACCCTTGTAGTCGATACTGAAATTTCCGTCGATGTCGGATATACTGCCGGTGTTGGTTCCCTTTATTTGTATAGTTGCCCCAATCAAAGGCTCACCGGAAATATTATCTTTTATAGTGCCTAAAATGTTTTGTGCTTCACATGGAAGTGTGAATAACGCCGACAATATCAACGATAAATACATTAGCCTTATCGGTAAGTTTACAACGTTCATAGAATTCATGATGTTTTGGCGGTATGTTGAAACCCAATGCAGGTTAATCATATTTCAAACATAATGATACTATAATAAAAAGCCACTAAAAAAATATTCCAATACTACCCGATTATAAACCCACATTTATGACGAAGGACAAAATATATAAGGGCAACGTGATTTTCTTTCTGAAAGAAAAAGGATTTGGAGCAATTGAGTGCGAAGAACTTGGTTCGGTATACCTGCATTATTCAAAGCTATCCGAAGGTTATAAATTTCCGCGCACGGGCGATGAGGTGTTTTTTGATGCCACTTTATCTGAACGTAAAAAAAATGTATACGAAGCGCTTAATGTGCACTTTATTTTTAATAAGAATCTTGACCTTATCATCAAGGCACAAGAAAATAAATTGCCGTTGAAAGCCACCGTGGTCAATATCAATCAAGGAGGGCTCCTGTTAAAAATATTCAACATAGACGCCTTTATGCCTAAATCTGAGGTAGATACATATGAGTTTAATTCACATAAATTTTTATTGAATAAAGTCATAGACGTATTGGTGCTTGAAGTACAGGAGCGCAGTATTATCGCCTCCCGCAAGGCCTACATCGAAATTGTGGATCGGGATAGCTTCAAATCGGAGGAAAGTATTTGATTCCGGGCTTACAGCCATTCAAACTAAATTAAACATTGAACAAATCAGGATGTAAAATCCTTATACCATTATATTTGCCACACCTCTAAAATAAAATGCAATGAGTTGGTTTACACACATGATGACATCCTCCATAGGTAAGAAAGTAGTGATGTCAGTTACGGGTTTATTTCTATGTTCTTTTTTGCTGGTGCATCTCTCCATTAACTTGTTGAGTCTGCTTCCTGACAATGGGCTATTGTTCAATGAAGCCGCTCATTTTATGTCATCAAATCCGCTCATACGTACTATTGAAATTGTATTGTTTGCCGGCTTTATTATTCACATTGCTCAGTCTTACTTCATCACCAGATCTAATCAGAAAGCACGCCCGGTTAAGTATGCTGTAAATGCCGGAAACGCAAACAGCACGTGGTACTCCAGAAGCATGGGTATTCTGGGTAGTTTGGTGCTCTTCTTCCTGATCATTCACCTGCGTCACTTCTGGATTGAATCCCGCTTCTTAACGGAATTACCTGCTGATAGCAACGGCACTCCGGATATGTACACGCTCATGATTGAAGTATTTGCAAATCCGATTTACAACATCATTTATTTGCTGGGAGTATTCGCACTGGGCTATCATCTGATGCACGGTTTTCAGAGTGCCTGGCGCTCACTGGGTATCATGCATCGTAAATACACGCCGGTCATACAAGGTATCGGCATTGCGTTTTCATTCTTCATCACTTTAGGCTTTGCCATCATTCCCGTTTTCTTTTACTTTTTCAGACAACCTAATCAATAACACATACCGACTATGTCTCTCGATGCAAAAATTCCGGAAGGACCGCTCGATCAAAAATGGATTAAGTATCGCTCCACGATACCCTTGGTAAATCCTGCGAACAAAAGAAACCTTGAAGTAATTGTTGTTGGTAGTGGCTTGGCGGGTTCCTCTGCCGCCGCAACCTTAGCCGAGATGGGCTACAAGGTAAAGGTGTTTTGCTTTCAGGATAGCGCCCGCCGTGCACACAGTATAGCGGCGCAGGGGGGCATTAATGCTGCAAAGAATTATCAGAATGATGGTGATTCGGTTTACCGTCTGTTTTACGATACCATTAAAGGGGGCGATTACCGTGCCCGTGAGGCCAATGTATACCGCTTGGCCGATGTCAGCACCAGCATCATCGACCAGTGCGTGGCTCAGGGCGTTCCCTTTGCCCGCGAGTATGGTGGCATGTTGAGTAACCGTTCTTTTGGTGGTACACAGGTACAGCGAACGTTCTATGCGGCAGGACAAACCGGCCAGCAACTTTTGCTGGGGGCCTATTCTGCAATGATGCGTCAGGTGGGATTAAACAAAATTCAAATGTTTTCCAGGCACGAGATGCTCGATGTGGTCATGATAGATGGCAAGTGCCGTGGCATCATAGCTCGTGATCTGGTTAGTGGAAAAATTGAACGTCATTTCGGCCACGCCGTATTGCTATGCACCGGTGGTTATGGAAACGTTTTTTATCTGTCGACCAATGCGATGGGAAGCAACGTAACCGCATCGTGGAAAGCTTACAAGCGCGGTGCTTATTTCGGAAATCCCTGCTTCACCCAGATTCACCCGACCTGTATCCCGGTATCCGGAGATCATCAGTCCAAACTCACGCTGATGTCGGAGTCTTTGCGTAACGATGGACGTATTTGGGTGCCCAAGAAGCAGAATGACGAACGCAAACCCACCGATATACCTGAGGATGAGCGTGATTATTACCTGGAGCGTCGCTATCCCGCATTCGGTAACCTGGTGCCCCGCGACGTTGCCTCCCGTGCGGCAAAGGAACGTTGCGACGCCGGCTACGGTGTAGGTAAATCTAAAATGGCGGTATATCTCGACTTTGCCGATTCGATAAACCGTTTGGGCAAAAATGTAATTAAAGAACGCTATGGTAATCTGTTCGAGATGTACGAGAAAATTACCGGCGAAGACCCTTACTCGACACCTATGCGGATCTATCCGGCGGTGCATTATACGATGGGGGGCTTGTGGGTCGATTACAACCTTATGACCACGATACCCGGCTTGTATGCCCTTGGCGAAGCAAACTTCTCCGACCACGGAGCTAACCGTCTCGGGGCCTCCGCCCTGATGCAAGGTCTGGCCGATGGTTATTTTGTAATACCATACACGATCGGTGCTTACCTTGCCGATGAAATTCGAACTAAATCGATCTCTACAGATCATCCGGCTTTTGCGGCGGCAGAAGAAGAAGTAACCAAACGCCTGCAATCCTTCCTTTCCATAAACGGTACACAAACCGTGGAAAGTTTTCATAAACGGCTCGGAAAAATTATGTGGGATAAATGTGGTATGGCACGAAGCGAGGAAGGGCTCAAAGAAGCCATACAACAAATACGTACCCTGCGCCAGGAGTTTTATACCAACATTCGTGTGCCCGGTTCTGCCTTTGAGTACAACCCGGAGTTGGAAAAAGCGGGCCGTGTAGCAGACTTTATTGAACTCGGTGAGTTAATGTGTATCGATGCCCTGCAACGCGGAGAAAGCTGTGGTGGTCATTTCCGCGAGGAGCACCAGACCGAAGATGGTGAAGCGTTGCGCCACGACAATAAATACATGTATGTGTCGGCTTGGGAGTTCAAGGGCGTTGAACACGACCCCGCCTTACATAAGGAAGAATTAAACTACGAAGTCATCAAACCAAGTCAGCGTAACTACAAATAATTCACTACAAAAAAAATCATTGCCATGAAAATTACACTCAAAGTTTGGCGTCAGAAGAACAGTAAGGAAAAAGGCCAATTCGAAACGTATTCGTTGAACAGTGTGAGCGAGGATATGTCGTTTCTTGAAATGTTCGATGTGTTGAATGAACAGCTTATCCGCGAGGGTAAAGACCCTGTTGCGTTCGATCACGATTGTCGCGAAGGCATTTGCGGTATGTGTAGTATGTATATCAACGGACGTGCACATGGCCCTATGCAGGGCACGACCACCTGCCAGTTGCATATGCGCCACTTTAATGATGGTGATACCATTGTTGTAGAACCTTGGCGCGCAGAGCCTTTTCCGGTTATCAAAGATTTGGTGGTAAATCGTTCTGCCTTCGATCGTATCATAGCCTCGGGCGGTTATGTTTCGGTAAACACCGGAAATGCTCAGGATGCCAACAGCCTCCCCATTGCAAAGCACATTGCCGACGAAGCGTTTGCCGCCGCGGCCTGTATTGGATGCGGTGCATGTGTGGCCGCTTGTAAAAATTCATCGGCTATGCTTTTTGTCAGTGCTAAAGTTTCGCAATTATCCATGTTGCCACAGGGTAAACCTGAACGTGAAAGCCGTGTGGTTGCTATGGTAAAGAAGATGGATGAGGAAGGGTTTGGAAATTGTACCAACACCGGTGCCTGTGAAGCGGAATGTCCAAAGGAAATATCCGTGATGAATATCGCCCGACTGAACCGGGAATATATCCGTGCCGCGCTTGCCTCTGAGGAAGACGTATAACAGGCTGTTCTCTTTTTTTTGTTGCACGCCGTGTGTTTGTATTTTTTTTCAGAGCATCCCAATCCGTTTGTTTAAGTGTATTTTCGTACCATAATCTAAATCATGAAAGTTGATGACCAGTTAGTGGACAAAATTTCTGATCTCGCCCGCCTTGAATTTTTGGGTGAAGAGAAGGAACAGATAAAAAAAGATCTTCAGCAGATACTCGGATTTGTAGAAAAACTTAATGAGGTAAATCTTGATCAGATCGAACCATTGGTGTATATAACGGATGAGGTAAACATCTTACGTGATGATGTTGCGGAGGAACACGTGAGCAAGGAGCAGGCCCTGCGTAATGTTCCTCTAAGAGACAGTGATTACATCAAAGTACCTAAAGTCATCAAGAAATAAACGGTTATGACATCTGATGTAATTCGTTTAGAAAATATTTATAAGAACTACTATTTGGGAAAAGTTGAAGTTCCCGTACTTAAAGGTATTAATTTACAGATTGCACAAAATGAATATGTAGCATTAATGGGGCCATCCGGTTCCGGTAAATCAACCTTAATGAATATCCTCGGGTGTTTAGATACGGTGTCAAAAGGTAATTACTTTTTAAACGGAAGTGATGTGAGCCGTTTGAGTGATAATGAACTTGCCGTAATTAGAAATAAGTCGATTGGATTTGTATTTCAAACCTTCAATCTGATGCCCAGGATGACTGCTTTAGAAAATGCCGCACTGCCTTTGGTTTATGCAGGATATAATCACGCCGACCGCATAAAACGAGCCAAGGAAATGATGGATGCTGTTGGTTTGGCCGATCGTATGCATCACCGCCCCAACGAACTCAGTGGCGGACAGAAACAACGCGTGGCCATTGCTCGCGCACTGGTCAATAACCCGGCTATCATTCTGGCCGATGAGCCAACCGGAAATCTCGACAGTAAAACATCCGTTGAGATAATGACGCTCTTTGAACAAATTCACACTAACGGCAACACCCTAATTATCGTTACACACGAGGATGACATTTCCCGACATGCACATCGTATCGTAAGACTCAAAGACGGTGAAATCAGTTCCGATCTGAAGAACGAGATGATTACCCGAAACGGACATCACGCCCAAATCCAATAGTTACGTAATATAACATGACGTTCAGAATATATACCAAAAAAGGAGACACCGGTACCACGCAACTTATTGGCGGAACACGTGTGCCCAAGCACCATCAGCGTATCGAAGCCTATGGTACTATTGATGAACTCAACAGCTGGATCGGTGTGGTAAGGGATCACCTCACGCATCCCCATCACCGTGATGTGCTCAAAGAAGTGCAGGACCGTTTGTTTACCGTTGGCTCACATCTGGCTACCGAACCGGGAAAAGGTAAAATGAAGTTGCCCGATCTGAATGATAGCGATGTCAGTTTACTTGAGCACGAAATGGATGCAATGACGGCCTCCTTACCGGAGATGAAATACTTCGTTCTACCCGGCGGTCATCAGGCTAATTCATTTGCTCACATTGCCCGTTGTGTGTGTCGTCGTGCTGAACGTTTAGTTACGCACCTCAACGAATCAGAACCGGTGGACTCGCTGATTCTGATATATCTGAATCGGCTTTCTGATTATCTATTTGTGCTTTCCAGACAGATAACTCACGATTTTGGTGCCGAGGAAATTCCGTGGAAACCCCGTATTTAGTGTAATTATTCACATAATAAACAACGAACACACTCGTTTCCAAAATAAATTTTAATATCATACGAATAAAGATACTTTTGCGCAAAATTAATAAAACGCTGTAAGCAATATGTATTGGACACTTGAACTGGCATCACATCTCGAAGATGCACCCTGGCCGGCTACAAAAGATGAGTTAATAGACTATGCCATTCGCTCCGGCGCACCCATTGAAGTTATCGAAAACCTTCAGGAACTTGAAGACGAAGGCGAAGTATATGAGGGCATTGAGGATATCTGGCCTGATTATCCCACGCACGATGACTTCTTTTTTAATGAAGATGAATATTAAGTTGCGCTGATTGTAATGTTCACGAACCGGTTCATCAAACCTTAAGCAGGCGATAATTCTTAAACCCACCAATTTCGTTGCCGGATAGTATGTGCTGTTCGATCCAGCTTATTACTCTGTACTTTAATTTTTCGTGCTTGAATAATTCACGGTCTGGAAGTGATGTGCTTGTGTAGTTCAGTTGGTCGGCCCAGTTAAATTTTTGAATCCACGCATTCATGACCTGTGGATGGGTGTCTGTAAACGGATGAAGCCGTTTCATAGGACCATAATCAAAATAGTCGCGCTGATTTTTATACCGGGCCTCGGTGTTGGCCACGCCGTGATGTATGGTATCGAGCGATTTCTTCTTACGTTGCATCAGTTCGGGAGGCCTTACCCAGCCGTAATGATATACTTCGGCATCCACACGGGCTACCTTAAGTTTATAGGTGTTTTTTTGTTGCCTGTAATGGATATAGTCAAAGTGCGGTATACGCCTGAATGATTGTGCCGACTCCCAGGAATGGATGTCTTTATGATTACGGATGATTCGGATTTCATTCGGGTACCAGCCGTGTGCAAGCAAGATATGATTGTAGTCGCCCCAAAAATGTTTGTAGCGGAAAAGTAAACCTTCTACCTCCTCGCGGTCCAGTAATTCGCGACAACGTTTTTCAATAGTGCCCAGATATTTTTCGTGTATGACCTCATCGGCCTGCAGATAAAATAACCAGTCTCCGGTGCAGGCCTCCTTAGCCAGATCGGTTTGATGAGCATTTTCTGTTCCATTAGGATAACGGGTTATATCCCATACGGTGCGTATGATTTTAATTTTTTCTGAAGCGATGGAACGAATGCGATCCAGCGACTGATCATCGGCATCGTTATCACCGATGGCAACTATAAATTCATCCACGATTGGTAATATGGATTCAATAGATTCTTTAATGGGATAATACAGCTTATCCGCATTTTTTGCCATTGTAAAACCACTGATCTTCATTTGGATACCTTGCTAAAATAATATATCATGGTTTAAAGCATCTATGCGTGTTTGTTCATTCGGTAATGAACCAGATCGAGATCCTCCGGAGTGGTAATCTTGATATTACCGTACTCGCCTTTGGTGATATGTATCGTAAAGCCTGCCGCCTCAGCCACGGAGGCATCATCAGTAAATACTTGCTGAAAAGGTTGCCGGTATGATTGCCTGATCACGTGCGATAGGAAGCACTGAGGGGTTTGAATTAATAAAAAATTATTTCGGTTTACGGCTACGCTCTTGTCACCAATTACCTGCCTTATGCTTTCCGTAACCGGAACTGCAGGTACGGCGGTGCCGTGTTGCACACAGTCTGCAATGCAACGTTTAATTAGTTCGCTACTAACCATAGGTCGTGCCGCATCATGGATACATACGATACTGTCATCCTGAACCATCGTGAGCGCTTGTTTTATGGAGTGATACCGCTCCGCACCGCCATCGGTCAGGTGAATCACCACATCAGCAGGCAGGGCTTTTCTAATCTCCTTCCAGTGGGCCTGCCAATCAGGGTGCATCGCAACAATAAAATGAGCTTCTGGTATTGCGGTAATAAATTTTTCAATTGTATGTACAATAACGGGTTTACCGTTTATCGCCATAAACTGCTTGGGGAGTTCGCTGTTCATACGCTTGCCGCGCCCTCCAGCCGCTATGATGACATCGAATGCAGTCATCTGAAGTAAGTTAGAGAATCAACATGGCATCACCATAGGTCGCGAAGCGGTACTTTTCCTTGATGGCGACTTTATAGGCTTCTACCATTAAATCATATCCACCAAAAGCACAGGCCATAATGTAGAGGCTTGTTTTGGGCAGATGGAAATTTGTAAGCAACATATTGGCTATACTGAAATCGTGTGGTGGATGAATGAAGAGATTGGTCCAGCCTTCCATAGGTTTAACGTAACCCTGTGCGGTAACCGAAGTTTCAAGTGCACGCATCACCGTAGTACCAACTGAAATGACATTCTTCTTTTTGTCGATTGATGTATTGATGACATCACACGTTTCTCTGGACAGATTAAAGTACTCTGCATCCATTTTATGCTTGGACAAATCTTCTACCTCAATCTGACGGAATGTGCCTAAGCCAATGTGTAAGGTTAACTCGGCGATGTTAACGCCCTTAATTTCCAGACGCTTAAGCATTTCGCGGGTAAAGTGCATACCGGCGGTTGGAGCGGCAACGGCGCCTTCCACTTTTGCATAAACCGTTTGATAGCGATCGCGGTCTTCATCGTCGGGTTTGCGTTTGATGTATTTGGGGATGGGTGTTTCACCCATATTGTATAAGGTTTCTTTTAACTCATCGTCGGTACCATCGAACAGAAATCGGATAGTACGGCCACGAGATGTTGTATTGTCTACTACTTCGGCTACCAATACGCCATCGTCTCCAAAATAAAGTTTGTTACCAACGCGGATTTTACGTGCCGGATCAACCAACACATCCCAAAGACGCATTTCGTGATTCAGTTCACGTAACAGAAACACCTCAATTTTGGCACCTGTTTTTTCCTTGCGACCGTACATGCGTGCCGGAAAAACTCGGGTGTTATTGAGAATCATGGAGTCACCATCATCAAAGATGCTGAGTACCTCACGGAATTTCTTGTGTTTAAACTTACCGGTTTTACGATCGATAATCATCAAACGCGCATCGTCGCGGTTCGGAGTGGGACGCTGCGCCAACAAGGAGTTGGGTACGTCGAAGCGGAATTGAGTCAGTTTCATCCTTTAATAAATTACGGTTTATTAAAAGGTTTTAAGTTTTAATAAAAGAGCGGCAAAAATATACTTATTCTTGTAAAAGCAAAATTCAATTGCTTTTGCTATGCGGCTCATTGTAAAAATTATTATCGAAAGTTTCCACGCTTCGCTCAGGGAATTGTGGAATAATAAGTTACGCACGTTCCTCTCCCTGTTGGGTATCAGCATCGGTATATTTTGTGTAATTGCAGTTATGGCCGCAGTGGACTCTATGGAACGCAACACCAAACAAAGTATACAGAAACTCGGATCCGATGTCATCTTTATTGGTAAATGGCCCTGGACGTTTTCCAATGATTATCCCTGGTGGAAGTATATGAATCGTCCTGTTGCAAAATATGATGAGTACCGAATTCTTAAATCCAAGATTAAATCGGCCAATGAAGTTGCTATGTCGGTGCGCCTGGAGGGTAAAACAACCAGCTTCGAAGGTCAATCGCTTGAAGAAGTTGGTGTGCTTGGTGTCACGATGGAGTATGGAACCATTATGGATATGGATTTTTCTGAAGGACGCTATTTCACTCAGCTCGAAAGCGATGGAGGTGCTCCTGTCGCCATATTAGGCTATGATGTAGCGAAACAGTTATTCCCCAGGAGTGTAAACCCTGTGGGATCGTATGTTACACTTTTTGGCACCAAGCTTCTGGTGGTAGGCATATTAAAAAAAGAAGGTGAAAGCCTCCTGGAAATGAGTAACGACAATTTGATCTATACTACGTTCAACTTTATCAAAACTAAAGTCCGTTTCGATGGCGATGGTGCCGAGCCGTCCATTCTGGTGCAGGCCAAAGAAGGTGTGGCGCTCGATGTACTTGGTGATGAAATACGCGGACACATGCGCGCACTCCGACGTCAGGATCCGGTGGAGGAAGACAACTTTGCACTCAACCGCATCAGTATGATTACCAGTTTTATTTCTCAGATATTCGGAGCACTCAACATAGCCGGAATTATCATCGGCGGATTTGCTTTATTGGTGGGCGGTTTTGGTATTGCGAATATCATGTTTGTAAGCGTTCGTGAACGTACCAATCTCATAGGCATTAAAAAAGCACTCGGTGCAAAGAATTACTTTATCCTGCTTGAGTTTCTTACGGAATCCATCATCCTGTCGGTAATCGGGGGTTTATTTGGGTTGTTACTGGTTTACCTATCAGCCCTGATGGCCTCAGGGGCTTTTGGTTTTGAGCTGATATTAAGTTCGTCCAATATGCTTCGCGGTGTCATCATATCAAGTGTAATTGGCATGATAGCCGGACTTTGGCCTGCCTTTAGCGCAGCGCGGTTAAAACCGGTTGATGCCATTCGTTTTAAATAATTTAATCGTAGAAAAACAAAATGATATACAGAAATCTGGGCAAATGGGGTGTTAAAGTAAGTGCCCTGTCTTTTGGCTCCTGGCTTACATTCGGTAAAATGATGGACGACGCCACGGCCGAAGCCTGCATGATTATGGCTTATGATCACGGTGTTAACTTTTTCGATAATGCCGAGGGCTATGTGCATGGTAAGTCAGAACGAGTGATGGGTGCAATACTCCACAAACTCCATTGGCCGCGCGACACCTACATGGTATCGAGTAAAGTTTATTTCGGGGTGGGGGATAAACCCAATCAAACCGGCTTATCCAAGAAGCATGTTTTTGAAGCGTGCCACGCCGCCTTGCAACGCCTACAGGTGGATTACCTCGATTTTTATTATTGCCATCGTCCCGATTCCACTACGCCCATAGAAGAAACCGTGTGGGCGATGCATCAGCTGATTATGCAAGGTAAAGTGCTCTACTGGGGCACCTCAGAATGGAGTGCACAGCAGATCATGCAGGCATGGAGTTTCTGTCGTGAGCATCATCTGGTGCCTCCTGTTGTTGAACAGCCGCAGTATAATATGTTTCATCGTGAACGCTTCGAGCGGGAGTATCAGCGACTTTATTCAGAGCTTGGCCTTGGCACTACGATATGGAGCCCCTTGGCTTCAGGTGCGCTCACCGGAAAGTATGCCGCCGAAATTCCCGCCGACTCCCGGCTTTCAGTCAAAGGTTTGGAGTGGCTTCGTGACTCGAGCATTACGCTGGATCGTCAACAAAAAATAAGCGCACTGCAATCCGTAGCAAGCGACTTAGGATGTACCCTGCCACAACTGGCCATAGCGTGGTGTCTGCTTAACCCTAATGTGAGCACCGTAATACTCGGCGCAACCAAAACCACGCAACTCAGCGAAAATCTCAAAGCGATAGATATGCTGCCACTGCTCACTGCTGAGGTACAGCAACGCATAGAACTCGTGTTGCAAAACAAACCCGAACTGCCTAAGTGGTAAACACTTGAAATGCTTATTCATCATAAATCCTTATTCCGGAAAAGGTAAAAGCATTACCCTTTGTGAATCCCTTAAAGCCAGGATTAAAGAAATACCGATCTCCTGCATCTTTACTTATACCGAATATGCACAGCATGCCACAGCACTTGCCTTACAGGCATCGAAGCAGGGGGTAGATGTCGTAGTGGTGCTTGGTGGCGACGGCACCCTGCATGAAGCCGCAAATGGCCTGTTACAAAATCCTGATAACCGCACCGCACTTTCTGTATGCCCTGTGGGCACAGGGAATGACTTCGCCGCGGCTTATCAACTGCGCGGTCAGGTAGATTCTTTGATTAACCGGCTTTGTCATCCGAAATACAGTTGGCAGGATGTTATCGAACTTCAGGATGCGTTTGGATGGCGGACTTATTGCGTGAGCATGTGTGGAATTGGTTTTGATGCCTTTATTGCCAGGGAGGCCAACATCAAAAAGAAATCAGGCAGGCGCGGTAAACTGATTTATCTGACTGCCGCATTGCGGGCTATAAGGCGCTATCGTCCGGTGAATATTCAATTCCATTACAATGGCATTAACCGAACCGAAACGATGCTTAGTATGGCGCTGGGCATACACAAAACCAATGGTGGCGGGTTGATGCAATGTCCTCACGCTGTGCCCGATGATGGCTTTATAGCTGTAACACTAATCAGGCCGCTTACTTTGCCTGACGTGTTGCAGGCCCTACCTAAACTATTCACGGGTAAACTGCACACACATAAAAAGGTAGAGGTGTTTCAGACCAAGATGATCACGTTGGAAAGTGCGGTTACTGTGCCCGTTGAAACCGATGGTGAGGATGCCGGCATACTACCCGTTAAGGCCATCATTTTACCCGGAGCACTGCGCGTGATGATATAAGGATAGTTAGTATTGATTCGATAATCACTCCTCTCCAAAATAGTCGCTGTCAATTTTTTTATTCTTAATTCTTTATACTTGCTATGATCATACCCATTCCGTGTTCAAACTCTGCGTGTACTTAGTTTATGTATTTATTTTATTCCGCTTATTTTTAGCCGCCTAAGTAACATGAAAATCACCGCAGGCGAACTGTGCGCAATACTTCAAGGCAAGCTCGAGGGCTCCGCCGACACGCTGATTACCCATCCTGCAAAAATTGAGGATGCCGGTAACGGTGCTGTTTGTTTTTTGGCTAACCCCAAATACCTTCCCTATGCATATACTACCGGTGCCTCGGTGCTGGTAGTCAACGAATCAGAGGTGTTCACCGAAACCCTGAAGCCGGTGCTCATTCGGGTGCCTGATGCCTATGCCGCATTTACCTCCTTGCTTAAACAGTTTGGAAATACGGCTGATCAAAAGAAGGGAATCGAACAGCCTGTTCACATAGCCGCATCAGCGGTAATTGCATCCGATGCCTATATTGGTGCGTTCACCTATATCGATGAGCACGTGAACATCGGAAAAGGTGTTTCGGTGTATCCGCATTGTTACATAGGAGCGGGTTGCACCATTGCCGATGGCACCACCCTGCATGCCGGTGTCTATCTGTACCCCAAAACCCGCATTGGTCAACGTTGTATCATACACTCCGGCACCGTTATCGGTTCCGATGGCTTTGGCTTTGCGCCACAGGCCGATGGCTCCTATCAGAAAATTCCTCAGTTGGGTCATGTGCTGATCGAAGATGATGTGGAGATTGGCGCCTGTGTTACCATAGATCGCGCTACGATGGGCAGTACGATCATTCGCTCCGGAGTAAAACTGGATAACCATATTCACATAGCTCATAATGTAGAGATTGGCGCCCACACCGTTATTGCCGCACAAACCGGCGTGTCGGGCAGCACCAAAATCGGAAAGTACTGTATGATTGGGGGGCAGGTTGGTTTTGTAGGGCATATCACCATCGCCGACCGCAGTCGTATCAACGCACAAAGTGGCGTTTCTAAATCCATAACCCGGGAGGGCAAAGCCTGGAATGGCGCACCGGCATTTGAATACACGGCATCTTTGCGTTCTCAGTCGGTATATCGTAATTTGCCGCAACTTCAACAGCAGTTAAACACCTTACTTCAACAAAAGGAAACCGACAAGGATACCCATGGATAAACAGCGTACCATAAAGCAGGCAGTTACCGTAAGTGGTAAAGGCATACATACCGGTATTGCTGCCAACCTTACATTTAATCCGGCTCCGGCAAATCACGGTTATGTGTTCCGGCGCATTGATCTGGAGCATCAGCCAACCATAAAAGCCGATGTAGATTATGTTACCGATGTGTCGCGTGGCACGACACTGGAGCAGAACGGCGCCAAAGTTATGACCGTTGAACACACCCTGGCCGCACTTGTGGGCTTAGGCATCGACAATGTACTCATGGAAATTGACGGCCCCGAAATGCCGATTATGGATGGCAGTTCTCGCATGTTTATTGAAGCCTTGCAATATGCGGGTATTCAGGAACAGGAGACTCCCAGACATTACTTTAAACTCACTTCAGCCATAGAGCATATTGATAAGGATAAGGATGTAGAGATGCGCGCTGTTCCGGCCGATGATTATGAAGTTACCGTATTGATTGACTATAACTCTGATGTGCTCGGTACACAACACGCCACGATGAAGCATATCGGCGAGTTCAAAGATGAAATCAGCGAGGCGCGTACATTCTGTTTTTTACACGAGGTGGAGTATCTTATAAAAAATAATCTCATCAAAGGTGGCGACCTCGAGAATGCTATTGTTGTAGTTGACAAGAAGCCTGCTCCCGAACTGATGAACAACCTACAGCAATATTTTAATAAGCCACAGGTGATTGCTGAAAAAGAAGGATATTTAAATAATATTCAGCTACGCTATCAAAATGAGCCGGCACGTCATAAACTGCTTGATGTTGTTGGTGATCTGGCTTTGGTGGGTATGCCTTTTAAAGCTAAAATTATTGGCTCCAAACCGGGGCATTCAACGAATGTGGCGTTTGCCAAAAAGATAAAAAATA
>BJGO01000051.1 GCA_014190535.1 Bacteroidota bacterium
GGTATCTATAATGAACTAAACAAATAAAGTCGTCAGCTGATTTAATATCTTAAGCTACGGACAAATTTATCCGTCCGTTAATTATGATAAAAATGCTCCCTTACCTGAGCAATCAGTTGATTGGGTGTTTGATGTTGTGCAGTGCCGATTACAATTTCTTTGTTTTTATACTGTTTATCCTCGATTAAATAATTTCTTAACTGTTCCTGCGCTTTGCCCGGCCCAAAAATATAGAGGGCATCTGCCTGATTCAGGTGTGATGTAAGTGCACTAAAGAACTTGTGTTGCTCCTGTGCTTGTTTCTGATGGAACGTATGCTCACTGCCGCTATGCTCCGGGTGATGGTCAGCTTTTATTTTTTCCTGTATTTCAAATAACCCGTTTGACTTATAGTCAGAGGAACGGATGATATAGGCATGGTCATGATCGATCCATACACCGGCAACTTTTTTATTTTGGTATTTCATAGGTTGTTTTGTTTGATTGCAAAATAATCGCAGGTCATCGGGTTTATTTATGACTTTCATCATAATCAAATGTGATTCTTTACATCTAAAAAGATTTTGATTTTAACGAAACTTGTAGGCTAATCAGCATTCGTCATGTTAAAAAAAGTCATTCTTGTTCTTGTAGTACTATTTATCCTGCTTCAATTTTTTCAAATAGATAAGTCTAATCCATTCAGCGAATTGTCGAATGATTTTTTTCAAATCCAAAATACCCCAAAGGAGCTATCGGCAACTATCGAAGAAGCATGTTATGACTGTCATTCCTATAAAACAGAATTTCCCTGGTATACCTCTGTACAACCTATTGCCTGGTGGATAAATCATCACATTAACGAGGGGCGGGATGAACTAAATTTTTCTGATTGGGGCAATTATTCTTCAGATAAAAAAAAGAAATTGAGTGAGGAATGTTCTGAAAAGATTATTCAGGGCAAGATGCCATTGAGTTCTTATACCTATATGCACAATATCCGGATCAAAGACCCTAAACAAAGGCAACTATTGGCTAATTATTTTTCAAGTCTGCAATTTAACACTGTACGGCAGGAACAAGAGCAGGAGCAGGAATACGAATAACCCGGTCAACAGATTCAATGCCCCGGACTAAAGCCTCTGTTATAAATAAAAAAATCCCGACCTTGTAGGTCGGGATTTAGCACTGACGGTGTTGACCGACCAGGGCTCGAACCTGGACTCTTCTGAATCAAAATCAGACGTGTTGCCAGTTACACCATCGGTCAGCGCGGGCGCAAAAGTAACCTAAATATTTATTTCACCTAAAAAAATGATATTGAAAATGGCAATATTTATTTGAGATGACCTTGGGAGCGCTGATTTATGTTATTCTTCATCTTTGTTGAAAACTTAGCTTAAATAAAGTTCGGCAAAAGAATGCCGCATAGCTTTTTTACTATTTTTGTCACATTCATAATAAATAACTACGCTCCAGAATGAATTCATTTCAAAAAATCAATACCCTTGTGGGTTGGCTGATATTTATTGCAGCCACATTTGTATATATCTTAACCTCAGAACCCACGGGTAGCTTTTGGGATTGTGGCGAGTTTATCAGCTGTGCCTATAGACTACAGATAGCCCATTCTCCCGGCGCGCCCCTTTTTCTTATCATAGGACGATTATTCGCTATGCTGGCCAGTGGCCCTGATCAGGTGGCTTTCATGGTTAATCTTATGTCAAATGTTATGGGTGGTCTTACATCATTGTTCCTTTTTTGGTCAGTTACGATGCTCGCCCGAAAAATCATTGGTAAAAAAGAACAAGAACTTAATCTTGCCGATACCTTATTGATTATCGGCGCAGGTGTAATTGGAGCGCTGGCCTCAACGTTTGCCGACTCTATATGGTTCTCAGCTGTTGAAGGTGAGGTATATGCCTCATCTAGTGCATTCACCGCCTTTGTTTTCTGGGCCATATTGAAGTGGGAGAATCACGCGGACGAACCACAGGGTGACCGTTGGCTTCTGCTCATTGCCTACGCCATGGGCTTATCAATTGGCATCCACTTGCTTAACTTATTGTGTATTCCAGCAATTGTTTTTGTGTACTACTTCAAAAAACATAAAGATCAGATTACAACCTGGGGCGCAATTAAGATTTTCTTAATTTCCTGTGTAATCCTCGCTGGTGTGCAATACGGAATCATTCCAAGCCTGCCAAATCTTGCACTTAAGTTCGATATACTTTTCAGAAACTCATTCGGACTACCCTACAATACCGGAGCTATCACGTTTGCCTTAATCGTAATCGGATTACTTGCATACGGCATGATTTATGCGAAGCGTAAAAACAACTATCTGCTTCACACAGGTGTCTTAATGGTCTGTATGATTATATTAGGCTATACCTCATATGCCATGGTTTTAATCCGGGCCTCGGCCAATCCATCAATTAATATGAGTAACCCCAAGGATCTTATTAATCTGGTAAGTTACCTGAACCGCGAACAATATGGAGAACGACCATTATTATATGGACAAACCTTTGTTGCACGCCCTTCGGATGTTGACTGGGAAGGTGGCGAAATGAAATACTGGAAAGGTCCGGATAAATACGAAGAATTAGGACCAAAACCGGTTGTAAAATACCGTTCCGAGGACAAAATGCTATTCCCCAGAATCTGGGACAACGACGATGGCTCTCACGTAAGCTTTTACAGAAGTTGGCTGGATATTGAGGAAGAAGAAAGACCAAACATGGGTCATAACATCAATTTCTTTTTTACCTATCAATTGAATTATATGTACTGGCGTTACTTTATGTGGAATTTTGCCGGTCGTCAAAACGATATACAGGGATCGACTGGAAATATCCAAAACGGCAACTGGATTTCCGGAATCAATCTCATTGATAATTTACGCCTCGGTGCTCAGGACAATTTGCCATCCTCGATGAGTGACAATAAGGCCCGAAATAAATATTATTTCCTTCCTCTTATTCTTGGATTGTTAGGATTATTTTATCATTATAAAAAATGTAATCACGATGCCTGGATTGTAATGTTGCTATTCTTCTTCACCGGTCTGGCAATTGTTATTTATTTGAATCAGACACCACTGCAACCACGTGAACGTGACTATGCTTACGCCGGATCTATCTATGCATTTTGTATTTGGATTGGTTTGGGAGTTCTTGCTGTGGCAAACTGGCTGGCCTCCAAATTAAAGCCAATGGGCACCGCACTTGCGGCTATTGTGATTTGTTCATCTGTTCCTTTAATTATGGGCGCTCAGGGATGGGACGACCATAACCGCTCCAATCGTTATGCCGCCAGAGACTTTGGAAGAAATTACCTGGAATCCTGTGCGCCAAATGCGATTCTCTTTACACAAGGTGATAATGATACTTACCCTTTATGGTATGCCCAGGAAGTTGAAGGAATCCGAACAGATATACGAATCGTTAATCTTAGTCTTTTGGGTGTTGATTGGTATATCGATCAGTTAAAACGAAAAGTAAATAAAGCCGATGCTGTGCCGATCTCATTGCCCGACGAGGCATATCGTGGCTCCAAGCGTGACGTAATTCGATTCAACAAGAAGCCTGATCTTGATCCGGGTCAATTTTATAATCTTAAAGATGTTGTATCATTTATGGCCAGTGATAATCCATCAAATCAAATTCGTACCTACGGAGACGATTTAGACAACTACCTCCCCACAAGAAATCTTTATCTGCCTATTAATAAAAATGAACTTATCAAAAATGGTGTGATAACGATTTCAGATACAGTAACTCTGGCTCCGCGCGTTGAGTGGTCACTGAACCGATCAACTATACTGAAGCCCAATCTATTGGTCCTGGATATCCTGCAGAAAAATAACTGGAAACGCCCTGTTTATTTTGCCATAAGTGTGAACAGCGATGAATACCTCGGATTGAATGATTACCTTCAGCAGGAGGGCCTTACCTATAGGTTAATGCCATTCAAAAATAAATCAAGCGACGGATTACCTGGAAAAGTAAACACGTCTATTATGTATGATCATGTAATGAACTTCTGGTGGGGCGGTGTTGACAAAGATGATGTATATCTCGATGAAAATATCCTCCGAATGGTAAGTAATCTGAGAAGTAATTTTGCACGGCTTGCCAACAGCCTGATTATCGAAGGCGATAAGACCAAGGCCATCAAAGTACTCGATAAATGTATTGAGGTTCTGCCGGAAAAAAATGTACCATATTCCCTGTTAATGCTCCCGGTAGCTCAGGCATACTATAAGGCCGGCGCACCGGATAAAGGAAAACTCATACTTAAGAAATTAGTTAACTGGTATAGTGATAATATGCAATATATCACATCACTGGATGACAACTATAGAGCTTATTACCGCAGGGATATGAACGAAGCCGTTTATATATTTAGTCAAGTTGCTGAATTGGCTAATGAATCGAAAGATAAGGAGCTTGAAAATACCGTTAAGCCGCTTTTTGATAAATACAGACCTTACTACACGTTCGATCAGCGAGAAGAAGAAAGCGCCGAGTAATTAATTACTTGGTTTTTTGCAAACTGACATAAAAAAACCGCAACGTTGTTGCGGTTTTTTTTATTGGTATAAATTTTAATTAGTAGCGGTAATATTCCGGTTTGTATGGACCATCTACCGGTATCCCCAGGTAAGCCGATTGGTCTTTTGAAAGTACATCCAATTCAACACCGATTTTAGCTAAATGTAAACGTGCAACTTTTTCATCCAGATGTTTAGGCAACATGTATACCTTATTATCATATTTATCTGAATGTTGCCACAACTCAAGCTGAGCTAAAATTTGATTGGTAAACGAGTTAGACATCACAAATGATGGGTGACCGGTTGCACAGCCTAAGTTAACCAGGCGTCCTTCAGCCAGAATAATAATGTCCTTGCCATCGATGTTGTATAAATCAACCTGTGGCTTAATGATGTCCTTGGTATGGCCGTAGTTATCATTAATCCAGGCCATGTCAATTTCGATGTCGAAATGGCCAATATTGCATACGATAGCTTTGTCTTTCATCAATCTGAAATGCTCCTCAGTGATGAGACCTTTACATCCGGAAGCAGTAACGATGATATCCGCTTCTTTAACAGCATCAATCATTTTCTTAACTTCATATCCATCCATGGCGGCTTGAAGAGCGCAGATGGGGTCAATTTCTGTTACAATCACACGGGCACCGGCTCCGCGAAGAGAATCAGCTGAACCTTTACCCACATCACCATAACCACCTACAACAGCTACTTTACCGGCAATCATTACATCAGTTGCACGGCGAATAGCGTCAACTAATGATTCACGGCAACCATATTTATTATCGAATTTCGATTTGGTAACCGAATCATTGATATTAATGGCGGGCATGTGTAGTGTACCGTTTTTCATTCTGTCGTACAAACGGTGAACGCCGGTAGTAGTTTCTTCTGATAAGCCTTTGATCCCCTTGATCAGTTCAGGGTAAACATCAAATACCATATTAGTCAGATCGCCACCATCATCAAGGATCATGTTTAATGGGCGGTCGGGGCTGCCAAAGAATAAAGTCTGCTCAATGCACCAGTTAAATTCCTCTTCATTCATTCCTTTCCAGGCAAATACCGGAATACCGGCGGCGGCAATAGCGGCGGCGGCGTGATCTTGTGTTGAGAAGATGTTACAAGATGACCAGCGTACCTCGGCCCCCAACTCGGTGAGGGTTTCGATAAGAACAGCTGTTTGAATGGTCATATGCAGGCAACCGGCCACGCGAGCACCCTTTAATGGTTTTTTACCTTTAAATTCTGCTCGTATTGCCATTAATCCGGGCATTTCTGCCTCGGCAAGACGAATCTCTTTTCTACCCCATTCGGCTTGGGTAATATCCTTAACCTTGTATGGTAAAGTCAGTTCCAATGTGCTTTTCATTGATTTTTTTTAGTTTTGTTTGAAGTGATTGTAAAAATAAGATGATTTGTGTAAAAAACCATTAAGTTTTTGATGAATTAATGAGATGTTAACGGAACTTTACAACGTAACAAACATTAATTCACACACATTGTTTAAGTAAAACAAATCAAAAAAATAACGCTATGTATCCTCCTGAACTTGTAAATCCGATGCGAAAAGAGTTAGCTAATGCCGGATTCAAAGAAACCCAAACAGCAACTGATGTAGAACAAGCCATCAAGCATCAACCGGGAACAACCTTACTGGTTGTTAATTCGGTCTGTGGTTGTGCTGCAGGCACTTGCAGACCCGGTGTATTGCAATCGTTAAAAAGTGAGATCAAACCTGATCAACTTATTACCGTTTTTGCCGGAGTTGACCGCGAAGCTACACAGAAAGCCCGTGAGTTCCTTTTACCTTACCCTCCATCATCTCCAGCTATAGCCCTCTTCAAAGACGGACAATTGGTACATATGATTGAGCGCCACCACATAGAAGGTCGCTCGGCGGATATGATTGGAAACCATTTAAAACAGGTTTACCAGGAGTACTGCACCGAAAAAGTTAATTGATACATCATCATGTTATACTTCTTGCATAAGCAACAAGCCCTGCAACAATAATAACTTGTTGTCACTTATGTAATTCTGTTATTTTTGTCATCTAAATTTTAAAAAAACTATGAAAAAAATCATTCTTGCAACGACCGGAGTTGCCCTGCTTGCTCTTGGTCTCAACAGTTGCAACCAAGCTCCTACAATGGACCCTGCCACAATGCAGGCTAAGGCAGACTCTGTATTTAATGCAAAGAAAGAAACCATCAAAACAGAGGTTGACGGTATCTGCAACAGTAGTTTTGAAGCCAGCGTTCAAACTATAGCTGACTCCATAGTAAATGCAAACAAAACCAATTAGTAATTGTAAACAAAAAACTATCCAAACAAGATGAAAAAAAACATCATAATACTCGCAGGCGGTTTATCCCTTGCCTTGGCTTTCCAAGGTTGTCAGCAAAAAGCGGATATGTCAGTTTTCAATGGCAAAATTGATTCACTAGCTACAATTAAAACGGATGAATACCGTGCGCAATTAATGCAGGAATGCACTGATAAAGTAAAAGCGGCCGCGGCTTTAAGAGCGGATTCATTGATTGCTGCGGCTGCCTCAAAAGGCGGTAAAAAACCGGCTCCAAAACAAACACCACCACCACCACCAAAAGATGATAAAGGAGGTGGTAAGATGATTGACAAATCGAACGATGGAGGTAAAATAATTGACAAGACTAACCAAGGCGGCGGTAAATTGATTGATAAAATGGGTGGAAAGAAATAATCCAACCAAAGTAATAAATGAAAAGGTCATCCAATTAGATGACCTTTTTTATTTACTTCTGCTCAATATAAGTTGAAGATCACAACAACTGAAAATAAAAAAGCCCCGCTAACAGCGGGGCTTTATATTTTAAAGTGATAATTCAATTATTGCTTTACTCCGGAAACAGTGTAAACGCAAGTTTCAGGAACAGTTGAATCAAACTCATTGATCGTCATACTCAGGTTGTTATTGTTGATGGTACCGGTACCTGTGTATGTATAGTCACCTACCTGCTGAGTAGCAATTGTTAATGAAGAACCATCAACAGTTGCTACGAGTGCAGTACCTAATAAGTTGATAATGATTTTATCAACACCAGCAGATGAATTAGCAACGGTAATAGAAGTTCCTGGAGGGATAGTGAAAGTACCTGAAACAGGGCAAGACACAGTACCAGAAATATTGAAAGTACCAACAAATTTAGCACGCATTTCGGTGCTACAATCATCACCTTCGTAACCGGCAATACATTCACACGTACCATCATTACAGGTACCATCATTCTCACATACTACGTCTTTACAAGGATCAGTAGTACAAGCTGAGAAAAACAACATTGTGCTAAGCGCTAAAGCGGATAGCGAGGAAGCAGAGAAAATTTTCATTTTTTTCATAGTTTTTTTAAAAAGTTTTAACAAATGTAAGCGTATTAAATTTATTTGAACGCATGATGTTACTTTGAGGCCAAATCGTTGCATCGGTTAAAAAAAATTGCAAGAACACTTCAATAATACGAATATCTTGTTTGAGAGCGCACTCGAATTATACGGCAACAGTTCGGATAAGAAATTTCTACTTGCCTGCAGTGGGGGTATAGACTCGATGGTGCTTTTTGATCTGTTACTAAAGAGTAAACGACCTTTTTTTGTTGCTCATGTCAATTTTAAACTTAGGGGAGAAGCATCGGACCGGGACGAGGTATTTGTTGAGGAAATATGTCGAGCAAACCAAATTACCTGCTTTACAAAATGTTTTGATACGAAAGCCGAGTCCAGCCGACTAGGCTTATCTGTACAAATGACGGCACGAGTGCTCCGATATCAATGGTTTAATGAACTCTATGCGGAATACCCTATTCAGGCAGTTCTTACGGCTCATCATGCGGATGATCAGATTGAAACTGCATTAATAAACATGATCCGAGGAACAGGAATTGACGGTCTTGCGGGCATGCAACCTTTTAATGGTATTATTCTAAGACCACTTTTACAAATCGACCGCAGTATAATAAAAAGCTATGCCGAAAAACATCAATTAGCCTGGCGCGAGGATGTCAGCAATCAGGAAACCTTGTATCAACGGAATGCTATCAGGCACCTCATCATACCTGAATTAACAAAATTAAATCCATCCTTCAATAAAGTGATGCTAAGGAATATGCAGATATGGAGCGAACAGTCTCAATTGCTTAACACATACAGCGATAATTGGCTAAAAAAAATAGTGGTCAAAACCCCCGAAATGCAGAGCTTATCCATTAATCGCATTAAAACGCATAAACAGAAATTAACCTTACTCTATCATTGGCTTAACCGTTATCAATTTCAATTTGAACAGGTCGAGCAGTTGATACAGGCCATAGATACAACCCACGAAACCAAGCTGTTTAATTCCCTTACGCATCGACTGATTAAAACAAACAGGGATTTAATTCTTCAATCTATAAAGAACACAACGGATGATATAATTATTCTTAAAGGTTCGGGTAGTTATCGATTTATCCATTACAAAATAGTATTAGATACCATAGATAATAGCATTGAAATTAATTTTAATAATGTTCATTATCAATATATCAATGCGGATATGCTACATTATCCATTACATATTCGCACATTCAAAAAAGGGGATTACTTCTACCCTTATGGATTAAATAAAAAGAAGAAACTGAGTGATTATTATAATGATCACAAGTTTACACTGATCGAAAAAGAACAAACACCACTTTTGTGTATGAATAACAAGATGCTGAGCTTGTTAGGTCATACGATTGACCACCGTTTCAGGGTTCAAAAAACAACGCGTAATGTTTTGCGAATCCTGATTAAAAAAGATTTATAAAATAAGTACCCCTCGTTTATTAAGAATGGGTATCTGGGTAAAATAATCTTCTGATATTGAACCGGGTAGAAAGACAATTTTACGTTCATACATTTGACCATGGAGCCAGAAACTGATCCAAAACTCATTATTTAAACCAAACACTTTTTCATCAACCATCTCAATCTTTACAGCCTGTCCGGGTTCAACCCGTTCAAAAAATTGCCTGAGTGTCGATGTCTTTATTTCCTTTTGGTCCATAATACCGTAGCCGCTTGAACTAACGATTACACCTTCGAGCATATTGGCAGATGTATTCAATAAATAAGCCATCCATTCGGTTGAGTTTGTATCCGATTCGGGCACAATGGCAACACCTACATCCTCTGCTTTATAAAAGGTTATGTCTTTTTTCATTTGTTAATACTCCTTTAATATCCAATCGACCAAATCATATACCTCTTCGTGTGCAAAGGTCTTAAACGGACCACGCTCCTTCCCGAGTCGAACCACTACACATTTCTTTTTAGGAATAATAATGATATACTGGCCCTGAATCCCTCTCGCATAATAAACCCCATCACGATCAGGCAACAACCACCACTGATAACCATAATAGTTTACCAGACTATCCTGTTCATCTTTTATCATTACCGGCTTCAAGGCCTGTTTAATATATTTTTCATTAAGTATGATGCGACCTTTCCATTTACCTTCATTTAAATACAGTGAACCAATTCGAGCAAAATCTCGAGCTGTTGCATTAAAACAACAGTAAGCTTTTTCAACACCATCCTCCCGATCAACAGACCATAAAGCATCCTGTTCTGTATTCAGCGGTTTCCATAATTTTTCAGAGGCATACTCACTCAAGGTCTTACCTGTAACCCGATTTAGTACTAATGCTAATAATTCCGTATCTCCGCTTTTATAATTCCAGCGGGTTCCGGGGGTATCAACAATAGTTACAGATTTAGCCAGTTCCTCAAGCTGTTGACCATAGTATGCTTTAGTGACTATGGAAAATAAGGATTCATAGGACTCATCCCAATCGGAGCCACTGCTCATCGTCAGTAAATGTCTGATCGTTACTTTCTTTTGCAGATCACTGTTAAAATCGGTTAAATAATCAGAAACGGGGTCATCAACAGACTTAATTAACCCATCCTGAAGAGCAATACCAATTAGGGTACTGACTATAGACTTGGCTACAGAGAAGGAATTACTAATTGTCTTTTTATTGAATTCATCCCAATATTCTTCATATACCAGAGAGTCATTTCGAATTACTACAAGTGCATTGGTTTTAATTTTTTGAAGTTTATTTCTCAGTTGAAGATCAGGCTGAATACTATTATAGTTGGAACCGATAGGCCATCGCAGTATGGCATCGCGCTTTATAGTTCGGTTATCAAATATTTTATAATCATCAATATCCGTATAGTTATACCAAATCGCTTTAAATACATACGAATTACCGGTGCCATATATACCAAAAATCAGAGCAGTGAGCAATCCCAGCACTATCAGGAGTATCTTTTTAATCATAGGTTATTGACGATAATACGTGATATTGAATAATTCAGCGAAGTGATGCATCAATTTATGTTTTACTTCATCTAAAGGAACAGGATGCCCCAACTCTTGTTGCAATGAGGTAACGGCTTTCTGCTGAATGCCACACGGAATAATAAAATTAAAGTGACTTAAATCAGTATTGATATTGAATGCAAAACCATGCATCGTTACCCAACGACTGCATCGAATACCTATTGCACAAATTTTGCGTGCCCTGTATGGCTTATCAGCATCAATCCAAACACCGGTTTCACCGACAGACCGGCCTGCCTGTATTCCATATTCCGATAACGTTCTAATCACCGCCTCTTCAATATATCTGAGGTACTTCCCGATATCAGTAAAAAAACAATCCAAATCAAATATAGGATAACCAACAAGCTGACCGGGACCATGATAGGTAATATCACCTCCACGATTAATTTTAAAAAAGGATATCTTCTGTTGATTCAGGATATCCTGAGTAACAAGAAGGTTGCTCATAGAGCCGTTTTTACCCAAAGTGATTACAGCAGGGTGTTCAACAAAAATAAGATGATGTTTTGTGAGCACCTGTTGATCTTCAGGACGTTCCCGATTTTCAATTTTTGTTCTGATAATCTGCTGAAATAACGCATCCTGAAAATCCCATGTGCTCTTAAAATCTTTGACGCCAAGATCTATTAATTCAACTTCTTGGGAGAAAACACTTTGCGATGACTGGATTGAAGAGGACATGACTGTGTTGTACAAAGCCTGATGGGTTGCAGACCTTGTGATTTATTTAACCCGCCAGTTCAGCTTTTAGTTTATCAATAACCTTGACCTCTACCGGATCCATTTCACGCAAATCGGCAAGGTAAACGCTGATCCAGTCCGTAAGATGAATCAGATATAAACTGCGTTCAATTTCATTATCGCCTTTGGATTGTATCTCGATATAGGTATTGGTGTAGTTTGAAATAATATCCTTTGCAATTTTCATACGAAGCTGAATACGACTGTAGTCGGTTTCGTTTCGTAATACCACTACAGCATACTTTCCTTTATCGCGCCATCCAACCAGCTCATTATGATTCATTTCCGGAATGACATGATGCCAGCATAACACTTTAGAATTTTCGTTGATTTGTTGACGGAATCGAACGGCAACAGCCTCCATATTGGCGGCAGCATAAATAACAGGAATTTTCTTTTTCATCTTCTTGGCAATTTTCATGGCTTGTTTCTGAATTTTCTTTTCCTCACGATCCAGTAAACGAGCCGCTCCATCCAAACCTATTTCAAATCCTAGGTCAACCAGGCGATAATGAAAGAGCACATATAATTGTTGTATGAATGAATAGGCAAGACAAGCGCGTGGTGGCATGCCACCCGGTATGATGATGCAATCCAGCCCGGCTTTACGGGCAATTTGTTCTACAGAACCTCCGGAAGTAACACAAACAATTTTTGCCATACGTTTAATACCCTCTTCAAGAGCCTGAAGTGTTTCCTCCGTATTGCCTGAATAAGAGCTGCATATCAACAAGGTATGTTCATTTACAAATTCAGGCAAATGATAATCTTTACATACTGTCATTGGTACTTTCATTTTTGTGCCAACCAACTCACTTACCAGATTGCCGCCAATACCTGAACCGCCTAATCCTGCAACAACTACATTTCTGATATCATGGTGCTGTGGAGTTAACTCTGCCTTACGGCCAATGGCAATAGCTTCACGTATTTGAGTTGTAAAATTTTCAATCAGTTTATGCATAGTGTTTTATTATTTTTATGCGAAGTTAGTAAAGACGAGACAATCCTTATGGCTAGACACAATGAAACCGGTCAAATTGGGGAAGCACTGGCCAAAGTACATCTTCAAGATAAAGGGTATCAAATAGTATCAACAAACTGGCGCTGGCGCCAATACGAGATTGACGTAATTGCGATGCACGACAACACATTGGTATTTATTGAGGTAAAAACACGAACAAACGGGTATTTCGGATACCCTGAAACACAAGTAGATGGGGCAAAGCAACGCGCCATTTCCCGAGCCGCATCAGCATATATCGAAGAAAACGATTACCGATTACCGGTGCGGTTCGATATTGTAGCTATCACTTTTTTCAAGGATCATCACGAAATAGCACATTTTGAAGATGCATTCTTTCCCAGTGAGCTCTAATCTGACAAAGCTGATTTCAAGAGATTTGTTAAGTAACAACTTGGTTTCAAGGTATTCGTTAATTATCGTATGGTGAACCCTACCAATAGCTTATTGTTATCGTAATTATAAACTAAACTGATTGAAGTATAACTTTACCATAGCGATGAAAATACCTCTGACAGCGTTAATCATACTAATTAGCCTGTACTCGATACAAACTTCGGCACAGAAATCAGCGCATACGTGGTATTTCGGTAAAAAAGCGGGCATTGATTTTAATTCCAATCCCCCGGTTAAACTAACGAATAGTGCCATGCAAACCATAGAAGGTACTAGTTGTTTTTCCGATCCTACAACAGGCGCCATATTATTTTACACAAACGGCGACTCGATCTGGAATAAAAACCACCAGCCTATGCCCAATGGCTTTGGATTGGGCGGGCATTATTCAACAACGCAATCTGCCGTTATTATACCCGACCCCGGAAACAACAACCGTTACTATGTATTCACTGTATACGCTCAGGCCAATTTATATGGACCATTTTGTTGCGGTAGTGGTGGGTTAAATTATAATATTGTTGATATGAATGCCGATAATGGTTTGGGTGATGTTATTGTAAAAAATCAACCATTATTATCGCCGACAGCTGAGAAACTTTGCGCGGTTCAACATTGTAATGGTCAGGATTATTGGGTAGTTACCCATGAATGGGGTACCAATAAATTTTACGCCTATCAAGTTACGCCAACGGGCATCAATAGTCCGGTAATCAGTAATGAAGGAACGATTCATCAGGATGCCGGATCAACCAATGCCTGGGAAACAATCGGTTATATGCGTATATCCCCCAATGGAAAAATGATTGCTACTGCAATCAGTCAAGAAATAAAACGCGTTGAGGTATTTCCATTTGATAATAATACCGGGATTGTAGGCGACTCACTTTTCAGCGATTCCGGATTTACCAACACCTGTGGCACTACAGGTCCTTATGGTGTTTGCTTTTCTCCGGATAACAGCCGCTTATATATATCAAACAATGTTCCCGGAATCGGTGGCTCCTGTGCAGATATCAGTGGCATTTATCAGTATGACCTCACGCTCAATGGCGCAGTAGCCTTAATTGCCTCAAGAACAGCAATCGTAACCAGCAACTCTACTCAATACGGCGCACTTCAGATAGGACCTGATCAAAAAATATATGTGGCCAAGTCCTCTCAAGCGCAGCTTGATGTTATTAATAATCCTAATGCATTAGGCCCGGCTTGCTCCTATACGGCCAACGCATTTAACCTGAACACCTTTTCGGGCCCTTATCAGTCGCAACTGGGCTTGCCAAACTTCTGCGAAACACTGTTGAACCCACCACTTCGCTGTTATCTCTATTTTCAGGGATGCCTGGGATTAGATAGTGTATTAGTTCTTGATACATTACTCACTCCTCCATATACCTTTAGCTGGAATTTTGATGATCCCGCTAGCGGTGCCTCAAATTTCTCTGCAGATCAGAACCCCTTTCATAATTACCCCTCGGTTGGAGTATACAACGTTTCACTCACCATTATTCAGGAGTGTCAAAGCATCACGATTACGAAACCCATTAATACACTTGGTAATTTTCAGGTTGATGCCGGTCCGGATACCACTATATGTGTTGGAGATAACTATATCATTCCAACAAGCGGAGGGGCAAACTATAGCTGGTCGCCTGTTGATGGCCTTAGTTGTTCCGATTGCGCTAATCCGCTTGCCACACCTACCGTGATAACAACATATATTGTAAGTGTATCTGCGCCATTACCCGGCTGTGAAGATGAAGACTCAGTGGTTATTACAGTGCTCAGTACAACAGAACTTACGGTTACTCCATCAACAGCAGTTTGCTCAGGTGATACCCTAACCCTCATTGCTGATGGTGCTCAAACATATGCATGGTCTCCCGGTTCAGGACTTTCTGCAACAAATATTTCCAATCCATTAGCTACAATAACAAGCAACATCACCTATACCGTAATCGGAACCTTCGCCAATTGCACTCCCGATACAGAAACGATTACGATACTCCTCTTTCCTACTCCGGAAGTTGATGCCGGAGAGGATGTATCAATTTATGAAAATGAACTTGCCACGCTTAATGCAAATTCAAGTGCCAATCTCTTCAGCTGGCAACCGATTGTTTCTCTCGATAATGCCAATATCAATAATCCAAATGCATCACCGGTTAGCACTACAACATATACGGTTACAGTTACTGACAATAATGGATGCACGGCCTCAGATACTCTAATTGTCTTTGTTCTGCCTGATGATGCCTTCATTTATATTCCCAATGCATTTAGTCCAAATAATGACGGCATAAACGATAAACTGGAATATTTTACAAAAAATATTACATCCTTACAATTCAGGATATATAACCGCTGGGGACAACTACTCTTTGAAAGTAACGTGCCGGGTGACTTCTGGAACGGTATATACAAAAGACTGCCCCAGGATATCGGAGTTTATGTTTATGAGGTTGTTGCGCTCACTAAAGGAGGAAACACACTAAAACAACGTGGAAACTTTACCCTGCTCCGTTAAGCAGGATGTTTATTTTTGAACTTCAAGTTCATGCCTGCTACAGTTTTTTTCAATCGTACTAACATACCAATCAACTTCAGATTCTTACTGCCGTTCATTATTTATCTTCTATACGGTCAATTAAGTTTCGCTCAGTTGGAGGCTGTCAATTGGTATTTTGGTCATAATTGCGCACTTAACTTTTCTCAGGGGAATCCGGTGATGATAAATAAATCGGCTATGCAGGTAACCGAAGGCTGTACAAGCATTTCTGATTCGCGTGGCAACCTGCTTTTCTATACCAACGGCGTAACCGTATGGAACAAAAACCATAAAATGATGCGTAATGGAAAAGGATTGAAAGGGCACGACTCCTCCACACAATCAGCCATTGCTATTCCAAAGCCCGGTAGTGCCCACCTGTATTATCTGTTCACATCCGATGCCGGGGCTTATGATAGTCCTCCTAATGTTGGTGTTCATTATTCACTGATTGACATGCGACGGGACACCGGACTTGGTGAAGTCATAGAAAAGAATTTCA
>BJGO01000052.1 GCA_014190535.1 Bacteroidota bacterium
CAACCGTGCCGATGTGCGCACTATGCGCAGTTTATTAGAGGAGGAAATGAGCGAGCATTTTTCTGCTGCTATGGAAAATTTGAATGATGTTGTGATTCATTATTTATCTGACAGTACCAATACTACAGAAACTGATTCCTTAATCACTCATTTTTTGAAGGCCGGCAAACATACCTTGTACCTTGCTGATGCAATACGCTACAATTTACAGAGAAGTCACCTAACTGATGCAACTAATATTTTAAATACAATTGGAGAAGATGAATGGAGTAATGAAACCACTGATCAACTGAACTACACCATAAGCTATTATAATAATTTACTACAATGGCAAAGCGACAGCGTATTATTATCTGCATTAGACAGCAGCAAGATTGAGCTTTTGGAAAACATTGCCGGAAACAACAATGATTATGGTGGCATAGAAGCTATGAATATTTTAAACTTCTTTTATGGGTACAACTACTTTTTTGATGTGCCGGATGTAGAAGCAGAACCGAGTGGTGAAAGAAAGGATGAGAGCCTACCTAACATAAGCACACTATACCGATTTAATGCAAGCCCTAACCCGGCCGGCGAATACAGCACCATTAGTTGGGTGCCTTTTAGTGTGCCTACAGGTAATACAGTATTACATATATATGATGTTACAGGGGTAGAAGTACAGCAGCATGAAATAAATACCAAAACAGGTCAGTACCTGCTTGATACTTCACAACTTGTGAATGGATTGTATTTAATTCAGTTGCAAACACCCTATAAATTTTTACAAGCAAAACTGAATGTGCAACATTAAGTATATCTATACAAGGGTAAGAATCATCTTGCCCTTGTATATTTTTATTTCATTACTTATTGTAAGTTCGAAGAACGTTGCGCAAGTAAGGTTCAACCGAATTTATAATATTATGAATGACAGTACCGGCAGTCCTCTATTATTTGCATTCTCAAATCTTGCAGTCAATGGCAATTGCTTTTTAACTACTGCTGCTATTGTAGATACAACTACAGATTCAAACAGTGCAACATATTCACTAATACTGCTTGACTCAACAGGAAACATATTATGGAAGAAACATAAAATATTTAATAAAGAGTTTGTCATTTATGATGTTATCCCAAAAACACTAATTAATTCAGGAAATAACTTTTATATGTTAAGAACAAATGTTGATTATGTTGCAGACTCAATATTTCCGGTAATAATAAAATTTAATGTTAAGTCTAATATAATAAACGAGTATTATCTATCAAATATAAACTTTTCTTTCATGGGTGGGTCTGCGCATTTAATTAATCTATCTAAGGATATTAAATTTGCTGCTGTTTCAGCTCGGACAGACTTTAACACAGCATCACGCATATATATTTATAAACTTGATACAAACTGTAATCTAATAAATACTTATAATTATTATAGTTCCGGTTATAGTGAAATAATTCCAAAACTTGTAAAACGAAACAACAGCTTAATATTATTCAGCACATTATATAAACAAATTTCCTCAAGCGGTTTTGTAAGCCGCATTATAGCGCGCCAGATAGACACGCTGGGCAATTTTCTGGGTTATTTTTATGCAGGCAGCTTTGCCGATTCGCTGTATGGAGTGGAAGATGTTATTGCCACTAAAGACGGTGGATTTCTTATAGCAACGCAGAGATATACGTATAGCCTATCCCAGAATTTTCAGTTTACAAATGGTGCGTTTTTAAAACTGAGCGGTACAGGGGTTAAGCAATGGATGTATTTTCCCGGACATTACCAATTTGGGGCTGATACTTCATCTGTTATTGCAAATTCATATAATGCAATTGAATTACCTTCAGGAGACTTAATGATAAGCGGATCATATCATCAGTTCAAGGAAAATGGAGATACCATTACCCCTGCAGAACTTAGACCCCCTGTATATTTTTGGTTCTTGTCAAAACTAAGCTCAAACGGTGAATTAAAATGGAACAGGTTATATAATTATGTGAAGCCAAATAATAAACGAATGTACGATCTATATAACTACGACCTGGACACCTGCCCTGATAAAGGTTTTATTTTAAGTGGCTACTTAACGGATTATGTAAGCGGGCTTTCGAGTGGCTGGCTGGTAAAAGTAGATAGTATGGGTTGCCTGATACCGGGTTGCCACCTGAGCCCACCCGAAGAGCCTACAGATAGTACCGTGCAGGTGCTGCTGTACCCTAACCCCGCAGACCAGTTTATCAATTTTGTACCTAAGTTTTTTAGCGGTGAAGTGCATTACCAACTTATAGATATGCAAGGCAGAATAATAGCAGACGGCATTACAGCTAATGATGTAACTAATATGATGGATGTGCGCGAGCTAACTCCTGCACTATATATATTGCAAGTGTATGACGAGCACACCCGCATAAGCAAAAAGGTGGTGGTGCAGCGATGAAGACGCATTATGAAAACTGAATGAAACAGAAAACCCTACTTATGACGGGTTTTTTTTTGTTTTATTTCAAGAGTGCGCAAAGGTTGGCGCCGTGTTCGCAAAGGGGATGGTGGAGAAATAAATAAAGTGCTTTGCAAATGCACGTGGGTTGTATCAAAAAATTCTTGGGTTATTAATAACTACAACACGAGAAAATACGCAGAGTCTCCTGCGGAAGACCCTGCTAGGATGAATCCGCATTGCGGCAAGCATGACTCCTTAATTTACTTGCAACATAACATACATAATCAAATGAAACTTTCGCGCCGCCGGAGGCGGCGCGCATCACTATAGGTGGTTGTCTGTCCGCCGACTGAAGTCGGCGGTAATTAAAATTTTCGTTCGGGCAAGAACTTACGAGACTTAGCGCATTTCTTGTCTGAACCGCAGAAGTAACTGAAGGTTGGAAGGAAACGGAAGAATGAAGAATGTTTTTGTTCATTATTACTTAGTGCATTGAGGAATAATACTCATGCACGTAGCGAGAATAAGCTTATTACCTTACTCTACTCTTTTGAAAACGAATACTCCCGCTCCACTTTGGCTACACGCACATTATACCAGGTGTACCAATTTTCTTTACCGTATTGCATAGCCATTTGATGTTCGGCTTGTTTTCGCCAAACAGCAATAGCCTCCGGGCTTTTCCAGTAACTGATACTGATACCCAGTTCATTACGGGCCGAGTCCTGCCCGATAAATCCATCAACGCCTGCGGCTATCTTCTCAAGTAGGGCATTCATCTCAGCATAACCTTCATGCACCTCCGTACGGATCGATGTGAAGATTACGGCATAATACGGGGGGTGAGGAGTGATTGTGGGTGTATTCATAAGAAGTTTTAAAAGTAAGGAATCCGGCAATGAACGATCTGGCATCTAAAAGAGTTATACCAACAGATTTCGATATAAATTTGCACAATGAGGTGGTTTATCTATCTGTTTGTTCCCATACTCAGCAGTTTACTGTCAGTTGACAGTATGGCACAACAGCCTTTCTATAAAGATTATCAGGTATTTCACGCGAACGGCATCATCTATATTACCTGTACGATAACACAGGGCAATACGTGCAATGGCATTACCCTATATCGATCTGAAGACAGTATTTACTTCAATCCGATTGATGAAATTGCAGGGGTATGCGGCAGTACGGCGTTCGACCAGAAATACACCTTTACCGATGAAAACCCCATTGCAAATAGCCGTTCGTGGTACAAGCTCTTTTTGGGTGGCGAGGGCTATACCGAGGCTTTGGGCATAGACTACTATGACGTATCGGAGGGTTACGTGATCCGTAACCTTGGCCAAAATCAGTTTCAACTCTATTTCAGTAACGATCTCAAGAATCGTTTCCGGTTTAATTTATATACAACAGCCGGACAACGCGTACGAAGCGAAGAGACCGAAGCAGACAACGTAATTATTCAGTCCCCCACATTACCCGGCCTGCTTTTCATCTTTGAATTGATAAACCTCGAGGGTGCAGAACGATTCACCGGTAAACTCGGATTTTGATATCGGCCATTTATCTGCGTTCTAACTTGAACGATTTAGCGGAACTAAAGTATTTTAGCGGCTTGATATAAAAAACACGTTAATCCCATGAATTTACACGAATATCAGGCTAAAGAATTAGTAAAAAAATATGGTGTACCTATACAAGAGGGCATCGCTGCCGACACCGTAGACGCCGCTTTGGAAGCCGCAAAAAAATTACAAGCTGATACCGGCACCGGATGTTGGGTTATTAAAGCTCAGATTCACGCGGGCGGGCGTGGTAAAGGTGGTGGTGTTAAAGTGGCCACCTCTATGGATAAGGTAAAAGAAAAATCTGAGGCCATACTCGGTATGAATCTGATTACCCCTCAAACCGGTGCTCAGGGAAAATTAGTACGTAAAATATTAGTAGCACAGGACGTGTATGATGGCGACGCTTCGCTTAGAAAAGAATTTTATGTAAGCATACTTACTGATCGTTCCCGTAAGTGTGATGTCATCATCTACTCTACTGAAGGTGGTATGGACATTGAAGAAGTGGCCCACAGCACTCCCGAAAAAATTCATAAGGAATATATAGACCCCGTTGCAGGGCTTCAACCCTTTCAGGCACGTAAAGTAGCCTTCAATCTTGGTTTAAGCGGCGATGCATTTAAGCATATGGTTAAATTCATCTCTTCCCTCTACAAGTCTTATCAGTCTATTGATGCCTCGTTGATCGAGGTTAATCCCTGCTTAAAAACATCTTCCGATAAAATTATAGCAGTTGATGCCAAGATTAATCTGGATGACAATGCCCTATACCGTCATCCGGAAATAGCGGCTATGCGTGATTTGCACGAAGAAGACCCAACAGAAGTAGAAGCCGGAAAACACAACCTGAACTTCATTAAACTTGATGGCAATGTGGGATGTATGGTTAATGGTGCCGGACTGGCCATGGCCACTATGGATATGATCAAATTGGCCGGAGGCTCCCCGGCAAACTTCCTTGATGTTGGAGGTACAGCCAACGCCACTACCGTTGAAGCCGGATTCCGCATTATTTTAAGCGACCCGAATGTTAAAGCTATTCTGATAAACATCTTTGGTGGTATCGTTCGTTGCGACCGTGTGGCACAGGGTATCGTGGATGCCTACAAGAACATTGGAGAAATTAAAGTGCCGATTATTGTTCGGCTCCAGGGCACCAATGCGGATGTAGCCAAAAAACTTATCGATGAAAGCGGTTTAAAAGTGTACTCGGCTATTTTACTCAAAGAGGCGGCTGAACTTGTCAATCAGGTTTTGAAAGACTAAGAGACGATTACGTGCTGATTAAAATTATTCCTGATCACATCAGTGAACACAAAATAAAACAGGTAGTAGCGTGCCTAAAAGATGGCGGTATTATTATCTACCCTACCGATACCGTGTATGCCATCGGATGCGATCTGATGCACCACAAAGCCTGTGAACGAATGATTGAACTTAAAAATGCTCGAAAGAAAGGGCTGAACTTTTCACTCATCTGCCCGGACTTAAGTTCACTGAGTGATTACACCTCTCAAATCAGCACACCGGTATATAAACTGATGAAACAATTATTACCGGGTCCATACACCTTTATTTTGCCCTCGAGCAGTAAAATACCGAGCATCTTTAAGGCAAAAAAGAAAACAGTCGGTATTCGTGTTCCGAATAACCCTATTGCACTAAGAATTGCCGAGCAACTTGGTAATCCCATTCTAACCACTTCTTTACTTAACGACGATCAGATACTTGAATACGAAACGGATGCCTCCGTGATCGAAGAAAAATTTCGCAAGCGGGTTGATATGGTCATCGATGGTGGGCGCGGTGGCATACAACCGTCAACTGTTTTAGAAATAAATCATACATCCATTACCCTGATTCGTGAAGGCGCAGGCCCTGTGGATGGTTTAATAATTGAATCCTGATTAACCGAATACATGAAGAAAAAAATAATCTCCGCATTACTGATAGGCCTGATCATAAGCACCAACCTGATGGCTCAGAAAAATGCCAATATCCGCGGCACCGTTATCGACAAGGGAAACGGTGAGCCGGTGTTGTTTACCAATGTGGTGTTGAAAGGAACAAATTACGGAGCGCAAACGGATGAAAACGGTTTCTACAGTATTCCAAGTATACCACCCGGAAACTATACCCTATTTTGTACTTATGTTGGTTACGACACTTTTCAACTTCAGCTTAACGTTAAGGCGAGCGACCTCATCACCCAGAATATTTCCTTAAACAAGGTAAACATCAACCTGAGTGGCGTTACGATTACCGCAAAGAGTGAAGAGAAACGCACAGAAACTACAATTTCCGTTACTAAAATAACGGCTAAGGATATCAATAAAATACCGGGCATTGGCGGCGAACCCGATTTAGCTCAGTTTCTGCAGGTAATACCCGGTGTTATTTTCACCGGCGACCAGGGCGGTGAATTGTATATGCGAGGCGGCACACCGATACAAACCAAGATACTGCTCGATGGTATGACCATTTACAATCCGTTTCACTCCATAGGTTTATTTAGTGTGTTTGAAACCGATGCCATTAAAAATGTAAGTGTGTTAAATGGTGCATTTAATGCAGAAAACGGTGGGCGCCTCTCTGCAGTTGTCGATGTGCAAACGCGCGACGGAAACAGAAAACACCTTGCCGGGAAACTATCTGTAAATCCTTTCCAGTCTAAACTCTTGCTCGAAGGACCATTTAAGAAAATATCCAACGAAAACAACAGCAGTATCAGCTACCTGTTTACTGCCAAATCCTCCTACCTGGACCGCACCTCCAAATTGCTTTACAACTATGTGGACTCGCTTGGATTACCTTTTAATTATACCGACCTATATGGAAAAATTTCTATCAATGGCGATAACGGAAGTAAGCTGACTTTTTTCGGGTATCACTTTAACGATAACGCCAACTATTTTTCATCGCGCTATGGATGGAAGTCATTTGGCGCAGGCACCAACTTTGTTGTGGTGCCGGGACAAAGCAATGCCCTGATTAATGGTAGTTTTTCTTTGTCGGATTACCGTATGAGCTTACAGGAGGCGGATACGAAACCCCGCACCAGCGGCATCAATGGGTTCGACCTGATCACCGACATTACCTACTTTCTTCAGGATGCTCAGTTGAAATATGGAATCAATATTGGCGGATACCGGACCACCCTCGAATTTGTTAATTCGATTGGCAACCGTATCGATCAGAATCAGAACACCACAGAAATTTCCGCTTTTTTTGTGTTTAAGAAAAATACCAAACGTATTGTACTAGAACCGTCATTCCGATTACATTACTACGCTTCACTGCCTGCCTTCTCGCCTGAACCACGTATAGCCATAAAATATAATGCATCCGATGACCTCCGCATTAAGTTCGCGTCGGGTATCTACTCACAGAACTTCATCTCTACCAAGGCCGACCTCGATATCGTAAATTTATTTACCGGATTTCTGACTGCTCCCGATGGGCAACTGCAAAGAACCGACGGTTCATTATCCAACAATAATCTTCAGCGCGCCTACCACATCGTTATGGGTTTTGAAAAAGATGTTGCCAAAAACATCGAGATCAATATCGAACCATACTACAAATACTTTCAGCAACTGATAAATTTAAACCGAAATAAAATTGCACCGCGCGATCCGGACTTCCAGATTGAAACCGGACAGGCTTACGGTATTGATTTCCTACTGAAATATGATTACAAAAATTTTTACCTGTGGACAGGGTACTCTCTAAGCTATGTGTATCGTGATAATGGCGATCAGGTGTATTTCCCTCACTACGATCGTCGCCACAATGCCAACATCGTATCCAGCTACAGCTGGGGTAAACTTAAAAAATGGCAGGCCGATATCCGATGGAACCTGGGAAGCGGATTCCCCTTTACCCTTACTCAGGGTTTTTACGATTATCAAACTTTTTCTCAGGGACTTTACTCCAATCCATATACCACCAATGGTCAATTGGGTATCGTGTACAACGATCAGCTCAACACCGGACGACTCCCCTACTATCACAGACTTGATCTATCGGTAAAACGTACGTTCTATATTTCCGAAAGGACAAAAATTGAAAGTTATGTTAGTATTGTAAACGTATACAACCGGAGAAACATCTTTTACTTTGACCGCGTACGATACTCCCGTGTCGATCAGTTACCCATAATACCGGCCGCGGGTTTGTCGTTTAGTTTCTAACGGTTAAACGAACGCGCAGTTATGCTTTACAGAAAGTTTTTACGCTTTCTGATGTTGTTCGTGCTCACGGGCACACAACTCAGTGCACAAAAAACAGAATTATTCAACGATAATGTTGAATCGTACAGGATTGGAACAGAGTTGTTTCAACAAAACCAATATGGTTCTGCGATGAAGCAGTTTAATCAGTTTATCCGTTTTGTTGATGAACAACAGGACCGTTTAAAATACCATGAGTATTATATTGATGCCTTATACTACAGGGCGCGTTGCTCCAATGAGCTCGATCAACCTCAGGCAGAGAATTATTTTTTAGACCTGGTTGACGACTATGAACTGACGCCGGTTACCCGAATGACTTATTACTATCTGGGTAATATCTACTACAAGCAACGAAAATATGACCGGGCCATAACCTATTTCTCTCAGGTTAAAGTTGCCGATCTGAACCAAACACAACTGAACGAATATCGCTTTCAACTGGGTTATTGCTACTTCTTCCGAAAGAAATTTGATAAGGCGGAAGCCATGTTTAATATCATCAAAGAAACGCAAAACAAATATTACTATCCTGCAAACTACTATTATGGTTACATCGCTTATTACCGGGGTAATTATGCCGAGGCAGAAAAAAGTTTTAACCGCATAGCTGACACTAAATTATTTGGTCCGGTGGTACCATATTATACTGCGTCTATTGCTTATCATCAGTCGAAATATGAAGATGCTATTAGTCTGGCTAATCTTGCTCTTGAAAATGACAAACTAAAGTATCGCGACGAACTGAAACTCCTTATCGGTAAATCCTATTTCAGTCTTGGCGATTATCAGAAAGCCTTACCCTATCTTAAAGAATACTACGACAAGGTCAGCAAAGCCAACAAAGACGATATTTATCAGATTGGTTATTGTCAGTACAAACTACAGCAGTATGAAAGTGCCGCAAAATCATTATCTAACCTGAGTACCCTTAAAGACTCGCTCGGACAAAATGCGCTTTATATTATGGGTGATTGTTACCTAAAACTCAATCAAAAAGCCAACGCCCGTAATGCTTTCCTTGAACTGCTGAAAATAGATGGCGATCCAATTATCAGAGCCGAGGCACAATTTTATGTTGCCAAGTTGAATTACGACCTGGGATTTAATGATCAGGCCGCGGCAACGATGCAGGACTTCATCATCAAACACCCCCGCTCCTCACATATTGATGAGGCCAGAGAAATTCTTACCCAAATATTCCTGAGCACCAATAACTACCGCGATGCCCTACAGGTAATTCAGCGTATTGAAAATCCAAGTGCATCAACAAAACAAGCCTACCAGAAGGTAGCCTACGGCCGTGGTATACAGCTATATAATGATAAAGCATACACCGACGCACTTAAAATTTTTGAAGTATCGTTAAATAACCCCATCGACTTAAGCATTCAGGCCTTATGTTATTTCTGGAAAGGTGAATGTTTTTATGCCCTTAAAAAGTATACCGAAGCTAATTTGAATTATTTCAAATATCTGGAAACGGCAAAAGTCGTACAGCAAAAAAATTTAAATACCTCACCTGCAGCGGCAAACTACGGCATCGGATATGCGTACCTGAAAAAAAATGAATACAATAAAGCGGTAACATACTTTGATCATTGTTTGAATGAACTGCAAAGCAAGAACTCATATAATAAGGATGATAAACCATATTACGACCGTATCTATCCCGATTGCCTGCTTCGTTCGGGTGACTGTTATTTTGCAATTAAAAATTATTCCAAGGCAAGGACATCGTATAGCAGTGTAATCAATAAAAAATATCCCGGTACGGATTACGCGCTCTTTCAACGTGCCATGTTGTATGGACTCGAGGGGCGTCTTAACGACAAGATCAGCGATCTGGAAACACTCAGCAACACGTATGGCCTCTCTCCATACCTGGACGATGCTCTTTTTGAAACAGGCGACACCTATCTTAAATCGGAGCGCTATGAAAATGCCATACTCGTGTTCAACCGTATTATTAACGATTTTCCAAATAGTCGCTATGTTAAAAATGCTCATCTGAAACTGGGATTGATTTATTTCAATACCAATCGTAAAACCAATGCACTGGATGAATACAAAATCGTGGCATCGCAGTATCCAAAAACACCTGAAGCTAAAGATGCACTGGATGGCATCAAAGAGATTTACATGTCTTTAGGCAATGCAGATGCTTATATCAGCTATATCAAATCGATTCCAAATAGCGGCATAACTGCTTCTCAGGAAGACTCCGTGGTATACCAGACTGCTGAACGAAAGTATAAAGAAGGGCAGTTTGATATCGCTCTTGATAAATTCAGCAATTACTTGAACTCTTTCCCTAAAGGTTATTTCAGCAACGATGCACACTACTACAGAGCATCATGCCTCATGATGAATAAGGATTATACCAATGCGCTTACCGACTATGAGTACATCATCAATAAAAATGATCAGCGTTATCTGGAGAACGCACTGCTTAATGCCTCCCGTATTGAATATTATGAATTCAAACAATATGAAAATGCCTTCAACCATTATAACCGACTGAGTAAAACAGCCGAAATCCCTTCCAATCTGCTGGAAGCGAAACTGGGCATGATGCGCTCAGCATTTATTCTGGAACGATATAATGAGGCACGTCTGGCGGCTATTGATATCAGCGGTGATGATTTAGCCAAAGACGATGCAATTCATGAGGCCGCATATTATCAGGGTAAGATCGCACAAAAACAAAATCAATATACTGATGCCATAACCTATTACAATAAGGTATTTAAAGCGACCAAGAACGAAATGGGTGCCGAAAGCGGGTACCGCATTGCAGAATGTTACTATGCGCTTAAAAACACCAAAGACGCTGAGACATGGTGTTATAACGTTGTAGAGCAAACCCCCAGTTCTGATTATTGGCTGGCAAAAAGTTATTTATTACTTACCGATCTCTTCATAGAACAGGGTGACCTATTTAATGCCAAAGCAACACTGAACAGCATCATTGATAATTACAAACACAATGATGATATTGTCCCTGCGGCAAAAGAAAAACTGAATACCGTTCTGGAGCAGGAAAATCAAAACTCTAAAATGTATAATCCGGAAAACAATGAGGAACTACCTTCTGACAATAAGTAAAACAAGTGTAATGAAACAAATACGATACATCGTGCCGGCTATGATCCTGATGAGTTCAGCTACGCTTGCTCAACAAAACGGCGCCATTATTAAGTCCGATACCATTTTTGTAGTAAAGGATTATAAGCCGCTACTCGCCGATGCCGACAAATACATCCTTCAGGCTCCATTGCCCCAGCCCGACTCTGCAAAGTTGAAACTGAAATACAACATCAACCCGCAGTTAAAGAAATTGCCCTACACCCCATCTGAACTCAAACCGGTGGCGATGAGCAGGCAGGACGAACAGGAAAAACTCCAAAACCTATACGTAAAAGCCGGCTTCGGCACACAATACTCCCCGTTCCTTGATGCCCACTATAATAACGGTCGTAATGATAAATTCTATTTCTCCGCCAATGCCTATCACCTCAGTGGTCGAGGTAAACCCTTATTTAAAAACTTCAGTGATACGCGAATAAATGCCGACACCCGTTTTCAAACAAAAAAACTAACCATAGGACTCGATGGCGGCTACAAAACCAATACCTTCTATTACTATGGCTTTAATGATCAGATTGTCCCCGACTCAGCTGAAGTATTACCATCCAAGGATGAATCTAAACGCACCTATAATTTAATTCACGGTAATCTATTTGTCAAAAACGCCACCACATCTAAAAGTGGAATCGACTATTTGTTTAATCTCAGTGAAAAATATTTTTATACCAATGGCGATGTCAGTGAAAACGAAGTCGAAACCGGATTAAAGCTCAGCAAGGTACACCATACCATACACCGGTTTAATCTGGGTATCGGATTTAATCATATATCGCTAAATGATTCTTCTGCATCGGGTTCATACTGGCTTTTACCATTTCATCCGTATTACGAGTATGAAAAAGACAAGCTTTATGCCCGCGCGGGTTTCAATCTGGTAATATCGGATTCGGCATTCTTTATACCCGACATCCACGTACAATACTCGTTGCTGAATGGAAAAGTGATTCCATTTTTACGTGTGGATGGCATGATGGATAAAAATATAATGATGTATCGTTCTATCGACAATCCGTTCATCAACCGCAATATCGAACGCAGTATTGGTGCTTCATACAATTTTGGAGGTGGTGTAAAAGGTTCAATTTCTGATTATGTGGTTTTTGCCGCCGAAGTGCATTATCGCCTCTACAACTTCCTGCCTATTTATACCCCGGATTCACTCAATCAGGTTCGCTTCTCGGTTAATTATGCCGAAAATGCCGGAATATTTAATCCGCACGTGGAACTGGGCTTCAGACGTAACGATAAATTTGCAACCACGCTTAAAGCGGATTATTACCGCTTTGATATTGATGCCGTAGATTTTATTGCAAGCAGTTATCCCGAATGGCGTGTTACCCTTAATGCAAGCTATAACATACAGGAAAAGATTCTGGTTACCGCCGATGTGTTTTTAAATGCTCCCGTTACCTTTCAATATACCGGCAAACGGACAACGATCAACACAGGTGCTTGGGCCGATGCTAATCTATCCGTAATTTATAATTACAAATCAAACTTTGGCGCATACCTGCGTCTCAATAACCTGACCGCATCACAATATGCCCGTTGGTACCGGTATAATACCTATGCTTTTGTGATGAACGCCGGATTGGTATTCAAGTTATAACCTTATTCAAAATAGGGTTCTTCAAAATAAATCTCGCCTTCAACCTGATAGGTAGATGTACCCATCCACCGTGTTGTTTCGCTTGCATACACCGAGTAAGATTTGAACGGTATATAGGTATAAGACTTCGTAATTGTAGTCATAAAATCAGATGAGTTTGTTGTACCGCTAATCCGATAGATGGCCTGCTTCGAGTCAAATACGACTTCAAGACTACTTACAGGAAGGTCTTGTTCCATAGCAGTATAAGTAACGCGCTTCATTACAATCGAACGATCATTACGTATAGGATAATAGATACTCGTATCTACCTTATATTTCCCCTCGTAGCTGGCCGATAATATGCTCAGCTTGCGAAAGTGTTCCAGTTCCAGATTCCAATCCGGTTTGGTGTATTTAATATTATCAATGGCTGTTCCGGACTGAGCTGTTTTTATGAGCATCGCTTTTTCACGATACAGTATCGCAACGTGACTTCGTAAGGCACTTTCAATATTAAAATAAGAACTGTATGATTCAGTTTCTGTGTTGCAGGCAGAAAATAATGTCACAAGCAGTATAAAGCTCAGGTAGATTACAGTTCTCATACCAATAAACTTTCTCCGGTCATCAGTGAGGGTTGCTGAATGTGCATCAGTTCCAGAATGGTTGGTGCCAAATCGCCAAGCTTACCGGGCTTCAACTCCTTTTGAATATGATTACTTACCAGAAATAGAGGTACGGGGTTGGTGGTGTGTGCCGTATTGGGTGATCCATCGTCGTTAATCATATAATCGGCATTTCCATGGTCGGCTGTAATCAGCACGGTATAACCCTTTTCCAAAGCAAACTCCGTTACCGCTTTAACACAGGAGTCAACGGTCTGCACCGCCTGAATCACCGCCTGCATCACTCCGGTGTGCCCCACCATATCGGCATTAGCAAAATTCAGACAAATAAAATCCGGCAGGCTGTTTTTCAGTTCAGTAATGATGGCGTCCTTTAATAAGATAGCGCTCATTTCCGGCTGTAAATCGTAGGTAGCAACCTTTGGGGAAGCCCGGAGTATTCGTGTCTCGCCCTTAAACTCCTTCTCACGACCGCCGGAAAAAAAGAAGGTCACGTGCGGGTACTTTTCAGTTTCGGCAATACGCACTTGTGTTTTGTGATGTTGCTCCAGAATTTCACCGAGGGTATCCCGTAAATCATCATTATCAAAAATAGTAACCACGTTTCTGAACGAGGCATCGTAATTCGTCATCGTAACGTAGTGCAGTGATAATGGCTTCATCTGTTGTTCCGGAAAGGCCTCTTGTGTAAGCGCTTTAGTTATTTCTCTGCAACGATCGGTTCTGAAGTTAAAGCAAAGTACCGCATCGCCGTCATGTATGGCTCCGTCCACACCGGCTTTAATTAAGGGCAGAATAAATTCATCTGTAACACCGGATGTATAGGATTGCCGAACAGCCTCCGATAAATCATTGCACACAGTTCCTTCACGATGCACCAGCATATCGTATGCTTTTTTTATACGCTCCCAGCGGTTATCGCGATCCATGGCATAATAGCGCCCAACCACACTAACCCACTCGGCTTTGTATTTGCGGCACACCTCATCCAGCTCCTTTAAAAAGCCATATCCGCTTTGCGGATCGGTATCCCTGCCGTCGGTAAAGGCATGAACCCGTATGCGTTTGATGCCGGCGTTTGAGGCCTCGCGGATGAGGGCATGCAAATGATGATGATGTGCGTGTACCCCACCATCCGAAACCAGGCCCATCAGATGCAGCGTTTTATCTTTATGGATGCAGTAAGCAAATAATTGTTGTACGCGTTCATTTTGAGTTAGCGTGCCGTCGAGCATGGCTCGGTTAATGCGCACGAGTTCCTGATATACAACGCGCCCCGCGCCAATATTCATGTGTCCCACCTCTGAGTTGCCCATCTGCCCGTCGGGCAAGCCCACATATTCGCCATCGGTTCGCAACGTGGTGTACGGATATTTACCGTACAAACTGCGTATGTAAGGTACCTCGGCCCGGTAGATGGCATCTGATGCCGGCTGAGTGCCGTGCCCCCATCCATCCATTATGATCAGCATAACTTTTTCTGATGTCATTCTGCAAATATACCGGTCTATCGGCAAGGCCTCTTACCGTACAACGTTTTAAAGTGTTTGTATATTTACCGTATCACACTGTAACCGATTCGCGTAAAAACATTGGCAACGTTTTTGCGTAACAACGTTGCAACCCTTCCAACCACAATGAAAAAGTATCTCTTCGTTTTTTCACTTGCCGTAATTGCGATGCCGGTTTTACTTGCGGCATCCGATATTCTGGATAATATCGGTAATGCCATACGCAGTGGAAATGCCTCGGCAATTTCTCAATATTTTGATGCTACCATCGATTTAACCATACTCGAAAAAGAATCCATATACAGCCGTCAACAGGCACAAATGGTTCTGCAGGATTTTTTCAATAAAAATCCGGTAAGCAGTTTCTCGATTATCCACCGCGGCTCATCGGCGCAGGGCTCTTCCTATGGTATCGGTAAACTCACAGCCGGCGGACAATCCTTTCGCGTGTACTATTTTGTAAAACAAAAGGGTGAAGGATACTTCATTCAGGAAATGCGTTTTGAACGTCAGAAATAGATGCGGCCGGATTACGACTGGGAACAATTTATACGATTAAGTTTAGAGGAGGATGTGCGCAACGGCGATCATAGCGCGCTGTCTTGCATACCCGCAGAAGCAGATGGTCACGCCCGCCTGAATATCAAGCAGGAAGGCATCATCGCCGGGATTGAGCTGGCCGGTATGATAACAAAGCAATTTGATCCTTCTATACAATTTCAGCCTCTTGTACAAGACGGCGATCGCGTTCAGAAAGGACAAATCGGATTTGAACTACGTGGCCGCGCCCGTTCTATTCTTACTACCGAGCGCCTTATCTTAAATTGCTTACAACGCATGAGTGGCGTAGCCACACTCACAGCCCAATTT
>BJGO01000053.1 GCA_014190535.1 Bacteroidota bacterium
GTATGGCGTCGACCTGATTTTTCATCAGAGCAATTAATGGAGAAATGATAATTGCCGTGCCGGGAAGCATAAGCGCCGGCAGTTGATAGCAAAGTGACTTTCCGCCACCGGTAGGCATAATTACAAAGGTGTCATTACCCGAAAGCAGGTTACTTATTACTTCGTGTTGCAGGCCCTTAAATTTATCAAAGCCAAAATGCTGTTTCAGCGAGTCGGTTAGATCTACTGATATGTTGCTGTCTGTTGTCTTTTTAGTGGTTGCCTTTTCTTTGCTTCCATTGGATTTTGTACCCTTTAATTCGCCCGCCACTTTTTTGGAAGCCGTTTTCTTCTTTGATGCTGTTTCAGCCATTTATGTAATCTTTTGTGTGTGTGGTGATGAAGATAATTATTTTTGTATAAATAACAATCATCATTTTATTATTCGTTAAACCCTCTCGTTTTTGAAAAAGGAGTCCAAAATTATTAAAACTGCTAAAGAAACAATCCGACTGCAGGCGCAATCCATCCAAGAATTAATATCGTTTGTCGATATCGGCTTCGAGAAGGTTGTTCAAGCACTTTTTTCCTGCAAAGGCCGGATCGTGGTAACCGGCATCGGGAAAAGCGCCATCATTGCTCAAAAAATTGTGGCCACCTTCAACTCAACCGGCACGCCGGCATTGTTCATGCACGCCGCCGATGCGGTACATGGCGATATGGGAATGATACAGCCAAATGATGTGGTTCTTTGCATTTCCAAAAGCGGCGAGAGTCCTGAGATAAAAGTTTTGGCACCGCTGATTAAACAACGTGGAAATAAACTCGTGGCGATTACCGGAAACATCTCGTCGTTTCTGGCCGGCCAAAGTGATTATATTTTGAATACTACCGTTAGAAAAGAGGCCTGCCCTAATAATCTGGCTCCTACTACAAGCACAACGGCACAGCTGGTTATTGGTGATGCCCTGGCATTGTGCCTACTTGAGCTCAGAGGTTTCAGTGCATCCGATTTTGCCAAATATCATCCCGGTGGCGCACTGGGCAAACAATTGTATTTGACTGTAGATGAACTGTACCTAAAAAATGAAATGCCTTTTGTTTATGCCGACACTCCACTGAAAGAAGTCATATTAGAAATAAGCAGTAAGCGGCTGGGTGCAACGGCCGTAATCAATACCAAAGGGCATCTGCTGGGCATTATTACCGATGGTGATTTACGACGCATGATGAATAAAACATTTGATATGAAAAAAACTACCGCAAAACAAATAATGACTGCAAACCCACGCCATCTGGAACTTGGCAAGCTTGCCGTTGAAGCCCTTACTATTATGCGAAGTAATAATATCACCCAATTACCTGTTGTAAAAAAGAACACTTACTTGGGCATGGTGCATATTCATAATCTGCTCGACGAAGGTATTGTTTAGGATACCCCCCCGAGAAATCAGACTCGAAAAAATAACTATATAAAGTAACGTTTGTTATGGTGATCAAATGAAAAAAAATCAGGAACGCCTTTATGATTTTCTGGTCATAGGCTCCGGTATAGCCGGGCTAACCTTTGCGCTGAAAGCGGCGAAGCACGGTAGGGTATGTATTATTACCAAGAGCAATGAAGACGAGAGTAATACCAAATATGCCCAGGGGGGTGTGGCCGCAGTAGCCGATCTGAAAAAAGATTCGTACCGTAAGCATATCAAAGACACTCTCGACAGCGGCGATGGCCTTTGCCATAAAAACATTGTTGAGATTGTAGTTAAGGAAGGGCCCGACCGGGTGCAGGAAGTCATAGACTGGGGAGCGCGATTCGATAAAAATCAACGAGGCGAATTTGATCTTGCTAAAGAAGGTGGGCACAGCGCGCACAGGGTATTGCATCACAAAGATGTAACCGGACTGGAAATAGAACGCGCCCTGCTAAAACAGATTCAAAAAAATGAAAACATAGATTTCTTTACGCACTACTTTGCCATTGACCTGATCACGCAGCACCACCTGGGAATTGATGTAACACGCCGCACCAAAAATATAGCCTGCTATGGTGTATACGCCTTAAACACCAGCCGAAATAGCGTTGACACCATTTTATCTAAAACAACCATATTAGCCACCGGAGGTGCAGGCCATGTATATCTCAACACAACAAATCCAACTATTGCTACCGGAGACGGAATCGCCATGGTCTATCGGGCTAAAGGAAAGGTGATGAATATGGAATTCATACAGTTTCATCCTACAGCCCTGTATAATCCCGGGGAGTACCCATCATTCCTGATTACCGAAGCTATACGCGGTTTTGGAGCTGTGTTGCGCGATATTAACGGTAAAGAGTTTATGCGTAAATACGATAAACGGGGTTCACAGGCTACACGCGATATTGTTGCACGGGCTATTGATAATGAAATGAAGATTTCCGGTTCGGATCACGTGTGGCTTGATTGCCGCCATCTGGACAAGAAAAAATTTATTGAACACTTTCCCAACATCTATGATAAATGTCTGAGCATAGGCATCGACATTTCAAAAAACATGATCCCTGTAGTGCCCGCCGCACATTATCTGTGCGGAGGCATCAAAACGGATGAACACGCACGAAGCAGTATTAAGAATCTTTATGCCTGTGGCGAATGTGCATGCACCGGTCTGCACGGAGCCAACCGACTGGCCTCCAACTCCTTGTTAGAGGCTATGGTTTTTTCGCATCGCGCATATCACGATGCGGTAAAGCAGATTAAAAAAATAATACTGCCCGATAATATACCTGCCTGGAATGCAGAAGGAACAATATCTCCCGAGGAGATGGTGCTGATTACATTTACCCGAAGCGAACTGCAATATATTATGAGCAACTACGTAGGAATCGTGCGATCAAATCTGCGATTACAGCGAGCCTGGAAACGTCTTGACTTGATTTACCGGGAAACGGAAGAGTTGTATCAACGAACGGTGGTATCTCCTCAACTTTGCGAACTGCGAAATCTCATTAACATAGCATACTTAATTGTGAAGTGTGCTATGCAACGCCATGAGAGTCGCGGACTCAATTATAATCTGGACTATAAAAAGAAGGCGATCATAGCTCGGGATACTATCGTGTAGATTTAAGGTATAGTGTTAATAATAAACCAAATCGATTGAATGATTTATCGCTGAAAACTATAGCGAAGTATTGTTATAAAATCAATACCGACTAACCTTTCTTAAACATAATCATCATTCCATCGCGTACCGGAATAATAACTTTATGCAAGCGTTTATCCTGATTTACTTTATGATTGAAATCAATAATTGCTTTTGTATCCTTATCCGGTTGAACATCCAGCACCTTGCCACTCCACAATACATTGTCAGCGATAATGAAGCCGCCGGGCCTCACCTTGTCTATAACTAAATCGAGATATAAGCTATAATTAATTTTATCTGCATCAATAAAAACCAAATCGAATAGGTCGTCGAGTTTAGGAATAATATCGGACGCTTTACCAAATCGTAGCTCAACTTTATTTTGTAGGCCGGCTTCGTCAACATAGGCCTGAACGCGATCAAGTAGCTCTATATTAATATCAATACTAATAAGCTTACCATCATCAGTTAACCCTTCTGCAAGACATAAGGCGCTGTATCCTGTAAAGGTTCCCAATTCCAAAACACGGCGCGGACGAATCATGCGGCTGAACATTTTCAAGGCCTCCCCCTGAACCCGTCCGGATAACATCTGTGGCATCAATACATTCAGATACGTTTCACGATGAATCTTATTTAGTAAAGGGGTTTCTTCTGAGGTGTGCTTTTCAATATACTTTTCCAGTTCCGATGAAATCAGATGCATGGTAGTGTGATTTTAGGAAAACAATATTAGCTGAAGCCTTTTATACATCTTTGCAGTTCAATTGAAATTCCTTTGGAAAACAGCAACTTTGTTGATTATGTAAAAATCTTTTGTCGCAGCGGCGCCGGCGGTGCCGGCTCCGTCCATTTCCGGAGGGATAAGCTGACGGCAAAAGGCGGTCCTGACGGGGGCGATGGCGGCCGAGGCGGGCATATCATTCTGCGCGGAAACAGTCAACTATGGACCCTGCTGCACCTTAAATTTCGCAAACACGTATTTTCTCAGGATGGCGAGGCCGGAAAAGGCGCAATGAAAACCGGTAAAAGCGGGGATGATGTTATTCTAGAGGTGCCACTTGGAACTGTTGCGCGCGATGCAAGCACCAGGGAAATACTATTTGAAATCACCGAACACAAGCAACAACAAATATTAGTGAAAGGAGGTCGTGGTGGCCTTGGCAATGTACACTTCAAATCGCCCACGAATCAGGTACCGCAATATGCACAGCCCGGTGAGCCCTGCGAAGAAGGATGGAAAATACTTGAGTTAAAACTGCTTGCAGACGTTGGACTGGTTGGATTCCCAAATGCCGGAAAATCGACCTTACTATCGGCAATCAGTGCCGCCAAACCCGAAATAGCTAATTATGCCTTTACAACACTAACACCTAATCTGGGCATCGTTTCTTATCGCGATGATCAGTCGTTCGTTATGGCTGACTTACCCGGCATTATTGAAGGCGCCCACCTTGGTAAAGGTTTAGGACATCGCTTTCTAAGACACATTGAACGCAACTCGGTTCTGCTCTTTCTGATTCCAATTGATGCGGACAACATAAAGAACGAATACAAAATTCTGCTCAACGAATTAAAGCAGTATAATCCTGAGCTACTTAACAAACCTCGCCTGCTGGCTATCAGTAAGTGCGACATGGCTGATGATGAATTAATGAAGCTTATCCGTAAAGAGTTGCCCCGCCAGGTACCTCACGTATTCATCTCTAGTGCCACAGGACTAAATATTCAAAAACTGAAAGATAAAATCTGGGAGATGATTAATGAGCCTCTACTGAACGATTAATCAATGAATACGCCTCATATCACTACCCGCGATTGGCTAATCTACAGCACGATATCCATCGTTTGGGGCACATCATTTATTCTAATAAAACAGGGGCTACTTTACTTCGATCCACTTACAGTTTCAGCATTGCGCATCAGTATATCCGGTTTGCTTCTTATGCCTTTTGCTTTAAAAGGCTTATACCGCTTGAGCAACAAACAAAAGATATTTGCTGTGCTGATGGGATTAACAGGAAGTGGCATCCCGTCGTTTCTTTATCCGCTTGCCCAACAACATATCGACAGCGGTGTGGCCGGCGTATTGAACTCGCTCACACCAATATTTATTGTAGTTAATGGCTTTATATTTTTTAATGTTCGCTATACCAAAATGCAACTTAGCGGCATCGCGGCGGGTTTTATTGGCGCCGCTCTGCTCATCATCCTGCATCATAAACCAACAGAGAGCGATACAAATAATTATATCTATGGTCTGGTAATCGTTTCTGCTACTTTTTTATATGGGTTAAGTAATCAGATTCTGGTACACTTTCTTAAAGGTCTTGATGCTATCGTGATTACATCGGTCGCATTCTTCTTTATGGGTATAATGGCGGCAGGGATTCTCACACAAACTGAATTTATTACGGTGCTTAAACATAATCCTGATGCGTGGAGGGGGGTTCTGTATGTGACTTTACTTGCCGGGCTTGGCTCTGCTTTAGCTATGGTATTATATAATTATCTGGCCGCGCGAACAGGTGTTACATTTTCCGGCACCGTAACGTATGTGATGCCGGTGGTTGCGTTAATGTGGTCGGTAGTAGCTGGTGAATTTATCGGCATGCAACATATAGCCGCAATGCTCATTATATTGGTTGGAGTGTACTTAGTGCGCCGCGCCATTTAATGAAAGACCGATTCCAGCACGCTTAGGCTCTGTAATTTTCTCAGATCTGCATTATGCAGAGAGTAATAATTCAACAATAGCTGTAATAACTCCTTGCGCTCCGCATAGGTGGTCATCGGACTCTTTTGTTGAAGCATCAAATAAAATTTTTCCGATAAAGGGGGCGTTATTGCATATTCAAGTCGTTGGGGTGTTGCACAAAAAACACCTTCACTTAAATCAAAATATGGTTGTGTGTTATTGTATGCTCCTTGTGGCGACAATCCGATATAATCGCTTAACTGAATTAAAAAGTCGATTGGATAAGCCGACAGATTATCGTCGGTTTGATCCAGCTGAATAAAAACCTGTTCGATATACCGGTAAAGGGCCTCTGACGACTCGTGCTCTTTAATTACCTTATGTAATACATCAATATAGAATAAGCCTACGGCACTTTTAAAAACATCAAAAGGTAAGCTACGATACAGATAATGATGTCTAAATTCTTTGATTCGCAACAAACTCTTGCCCTCCCGATAGTATAGGTCGAGCTCCAGTAGCATCATAGGTTGGAAAGCAGAGGCCTTCTGCTTCGATTTAGCACTTCGCACACCCGAAATAATAAAACTAAGCAGGCCAAATTCACGGGTATATATCGTGCTGATGACACTGGTTTCAGCATATTTAATGGTTCTGAAAACAATGCCGGTTGTCTTGTGCAGCATGAACGTATTGCGACCGGTTATTTAATAATGATAAACTTACCATTACAGGTATAGGTACCATCATTACTTGCCGCTGTTACGTAATATACACCAGAGGCCGCTTTTTGTCCGAGATAGGTTTTGCAGTCCCAGGAAAATGTGCCGCCATTGGAGCGCCCCTGATAAACCATTTCTCCGGAGGCATCCATAACCTTAACCGTGCAGTTATACGGTAAATCGCGTACGGTTATTTGTCCATCGTATCCATGATTTACCGGATTAGGACTTACTGCCAGCTCACATTTGTCGGCAAAAACGGCTTCAGTTGCATCGCTTTGATACGCCAGCAATCCTTTGTCGGTACCGATATATACAATGCCGGTTTTATCGTCTACTGCAATATCAATGATAATGTTTGAAAACAAGGGACTGTTATCAACCGTAAAGCGAGCCAACTCCTTGGTGCCATCCTCCGAGAGCAACCACACTCCATTTTCGGTACCCACCCATTTACGATTTCCCCCATCAACGGCAATCGACTTTACACGCTCGGCTTCGAGCAAGTAGCCGGGGATGCCATCGGCCCCCGTAACGATAATACGCTGGGCATCACAGCCCCCCTGTTCAAAAATATTCTGCGGGCAATATATGACTCCAATTCCCTTATCGGTGCCAATCCACAACTCATCATTTTTATCAAATACCAAACTGTTTACGGTTAAATCAGGCAAGGCGCCCTGACCAAATCCTCCATTGAGCAATTTCGACTGATCATCTGATGTGTTATCCAGATCGGTGCCGTAATTATATACATACATACCCTGATAAATCAAACTCACCCATATCTGATTAAAGCGATCCGCAACCAGTTTTGTTGGATTGTTAGACGTCGAAATAGCGGAAACCGGAAATTTCTTCCAGGTACCATCCGGCTTGCGAACCACAAGCGGCTTATTTGTTGTGGGATTAGATGCCCATAGATTGCCCGACAGATCAACCGTTAATCCGGTGCAAGCATAATTGGTAAAAATAATATTGCTGGATAAGGCCTCTTGTTTATATAGACTGATATTTTGTTCAGAGAACTCAACAATACCCCCATTCACGTAGGATCCAAAATATGTTTTGTCGGTTTGGGGTTGATGCGCAACCGCAAGGATATCCATTACAGTATCTCTGAGCAAGGGTATCGTGAGGCCATTGTAATTATTCCACTGATTATCGGAATAAATAAAAAAACCATCGCGGTTGTATGAAAAATTATAGTTGGCATCCATGCCTCCGGGCGCTAAAAACACCTTACCATCATAAGCCTGCATCTGCCATATATTTGACGATGCGGGGCCTGAAGGTGTAAAGCGCTGAGCATTGTTGTCTTTATATTTAAACAAGCCTTTGAAGAAATCAGCTATCCAGGTTATACCATTATTGGAGTCAACCTGCACATCGCTTGGATAACCATTAAATGCCGGGTTCACAATAGAGTCAATCGCGCCATCCTGAATGGTGATAATACGACCACCCTCATCATTGATATAACACGCATAAAGCTTATCTAACTGATATCGGAGGCGTGCTATGGAATAGCCGCTCCTAAAATAAGTTAAATTCCATCTGTTATTCGTGTGAGTATAGATGCTGTCACCAAATGAGGCATACACTGTTCCATTTCCCGACTCAACATGATCACAAGCTTTAGCCGGCAGATTGACATCGGCGGCTTGTAGTTCCCAAACAGCAAAGTTGCCTAGTGCCGGGCTGTTCAGGCTGGCACGCAATAAGCCGATATTGGTTGCGGCGTATATGAAGCCATCGTTGAGTATAACCCGATTTACCTTAACACTGGTGCCGGCAGGGCCAATGATATAGGTGTCTTTGATTTCAAGTTTAACCAAATCAAGCACCACAATACCAAAACCGCAGGCCAGATAGGCCACGTTGGTGTCAATGGTAACCGAGTAAATGTTCTTATCGCCCGATATATTCTTTCTTTTGATATCCGGTATGTTATATACGCTGGCATCGTTGTATATGTCAACATTACTATTCGAATAGCAGATAATGAGATTATTCCTTGTTTCATCATATCCAATGTCATTAAAACCGATATCGCTCAGGCCGGTGCATTTGCTGATCCGCACCATATCATCATCCGATTTATTGACATAAAACAAGGAGTTATCGCAGGCGGCATAAATCCTGGAGGCTGTTTGTGCAAGTACTTTGGGGTTAGAATAGGGCAAATGATCTACCCAGGTGCCAACAGGATATTGTTTTTGAGCGCTGGCACTGCCCGCTAACCCTATCAGCAGTATTGCATTAAATAATTGTCTGAAATCGATCACGGGCTAAAATTAGCTGAAATGTCCGATCAACTATGGTCATATAGAGAATATTGGCAGGTACGATTCAATACTATACAGAACAGCACACAAGGATTATTGCAGGGGCTTTTTTACTTACTTTTGCAGGCTTAAAATTTTTCAGACAGATCACCCATGTCGGTTTACAAAGAATATAAACAACTGAATCAGCCGGCTATCGAACAAGAAATACTTCACTTCTGGAAAGAACACCACATTTTCCAGCGGAGTATCTCTGAGCGCGATGGAGCCGATGCTTTTATCTTTTATGAGGGGCCTCCATCGGCAAATGGTTTGCCCGGTATTCATCACGTTATGGCCCGTGCCATAAAAGATATTTTCTGTCGTTATCAAACGCTTAAAGGCAAACAGGTGCTACGTAAAGCAGGTTGGGACACTCATGGCCTACCGATTGAACTGGCCGTAGAAAAAACATTAGGCATCCGTAAGGACGATATAGGAAAGTCGATCAGCATTGAAGACTACAATAAAGCTTGTCGAAATGAAGTCATGAAATACACCGACAAGTGGGAAGAGCTAACCGAAAAGATGGGCTATTGGGTGGATATGAAAAACCCCTACATTACCTATGAAAACAAGTATATAGAAAGCGTTTGGTGGTTATTGAAACAATTACACGAAAAGGCGTTACTGTACAAGGGTTATACCGTTCAGCCATACTCACCCGCGGCCGGCACAGGTCTTAGTTCGCATGAATTAAATCAACCGGGTTGCTATAAACCGGTTAAAGACACAAGTGTAGTTGCACAATTTCGCGTGATACCGGACAATACTTCTCGCGGTCTTTTTGGCGAAAATGAGATACATCTGCTCGCCTGGACTACTACCCCCTGGACCCTTCCGTCGAATACCGCATTGGCTGTTGGAAAAAATATTACCTATGTGCTGGTAAAAAGCTTCAATCCATATACATCAGCACCTGTTAACGTCATCATAGCCAAAGAGCTATGCGCTAAATATTTCCCCGAAAAAAATGCCACACTGCCTTTCGACGAATACCAAGCCGGCGATAAGAATATTCCATTTACCATACTGAAAACATACCTGGGCAATGAGCTTGAAGGGCTCCGCTACGAACAGCTATTACCCTACGCACAACCCCTTGATGGTGATGCGTTCCGCGTGGTGATTGGAGATTTTGTGTCTACCGAAGACGGAACGGGCATCGTACATATTGCGCCAAGTTTTGGTGCAGATGATTTTCGAACGGCCAAACAATACGGAATAGGTTCTCTCACCCTGGTTGACAAACAAGGGCGCTTCACCGAAGCTATGGGCGAACTGGCCGGAGAATATGTTAAAGAGGCTTACCTGTCGGACACGGAGAAAGAAGAATCCATTAAAAAACAAGGTGGTGAAAAATATCTTTCAGCAGATGAACGCATTGCTATCAAACTAAAAAAAGAGAATAAAGCGTTCAAGGTTGAAAAATATGAACATAACTATCCTCATTGCTGGCGTACCGATAAGCCCATACTTTACTACCCGCTTGACTCCTGGTTTATTAAAACTACGGCGGCCAAGGATCGCATGGTGGAGCTCAACAAAACAATAAACTGGAAACCTGAATCTACCGGTACAGGCCGGTTTGGAAACTGGCTCGAAAATCTGCAAGATTGGAATCTCTCCAGGTCCCGATTTTGGGGCATTCCTCTACCCATTTGGCGAACCGACGATGGAATTGAGGAAAAATGTATTGGCTCCTTAGATGAGCTGAAGCTCGAAATAGATAGAGCAAAAAAGGCCGGCATACCTACATCAGATCGTATTGATGATCTCCATCGACCTTATGTAGATGACATCGTTCTGATAAGCCCCGGCGGCAAGCCGATGCGCCGTGAAACGGATTTGATCGACGTGTGGTTTGATTCAGGCGCAATGCCTTATGCGCAATTGCATTATCCTTTTGATACAAATGATCTAGTTGGAAAATTTCCTGCTGACTTTATAGCCGAGGGTGTAGATCAAACTCGCGGCTGGTTTTTTACCCTGCATGCTATCGCAACAATGTGTTTCGACTCGGTAGCCTACAAAACCGTTGTAAGCAATGGCCTAGTATTGGATAAAAATGGAAATAAAATGAGTAAACGGCTCGGTAATGCTGTTGATCCATTTGATACTATTGCCTTGCACAGCGCCGACGCCACACGATGGTACATGATTGCCAATGCCGCGCCCTGGGATAATCTGAAATTTGATGTGGACGGTATTCAGGAAGTGCGCCGCAAATTATTTGGAACACTGTTTAATACCTACAATTTTTTTGCGCTCTATGCTAATGTAGATGGATTTATATCCGATGGGTCAAATGGAGTTCCCGTAGCTGAACGAAATGAAATGGATCGCTGGATTATTTCCAAATTGCAATCGCTTGTTGAGGATGTATCGGATTGTTATGACACCTATGAACCACACCGCGCCGCCAGAGCAATTGAACTTTTCGTTGATGAACATCTTAGCAATTGGTACATAAGGCTTTCCCGCCGACGCTTCTGGAAGTCGGAAATGAATGCCGATAAACGGGCGGCATATGAAACCCTGTTTGAGTGCCTTTGGACTACAGCACAGCTCATGAGCCCGATAGCTCCATTCTTTAGCGAATGGCTCTATCAGAATATTACTGCCCCCATTCGCAATGCCGGTCAGGATAATAAATTAGGCATGGCTAAACATGACTCTATTCATCTCACCAAACTCCTGCATGCCAACAAGAGCAAGCAAGATAAAGAGTTGGAATTAAGGATGGATCTGGCGCAGACCATATCATCTTTATCACTTTCACTTCGCAAAAAGGCAAACATAAAAGTTCGTCAACCGCTCAATCGAATCTTAATCCCAATTCTTCAGGATGAATTTAAAAGCCGTATTGAGGCTGTAAGTGAGTTGATTAAAAGTGAGATTAACGTTAAACATATCGATTTCATTGGCGAAGACTCGGATATCGTTAAGAAAAAAGCAAAAGCAAATTTTAAAGTCTTAGGTGCTCGGCTCGGCAAGAAAATGAAAGAAGCCTCCTTGCAAATTGCCTCATTCGACCATAAGCAAATACAATTACTGGAGCAGAGCGGTTCATTAACCATATCGATTGAACACGAACCGGTTGACATACAGCTTGCTGATGTGGAGATTATCTCTGAAGATTTGGCCGGCTGGTCGGTGGCCTCTGAAAAAGGAATTACCGTAGCTCTTGATGTAACCGTAACTAAGGAATTGGTTGAGGAGGGTATTGCCCGTGAACTTATTAACCGTATTCAGAAGATTCGTAAAGAGCGCAGTTACAATGTAACAGACCGAATCGCTGTGGAATTGGAATCCAAAGACTTTTTATTTGATGCGGTGAATAACTATAAGGGGTATATTTGCAATGAAGTTTTAGCCGATAGCCTTCAGTTTAGCCAACATCAGTCCGCTGATGCCGAAATTATAGATGTAAACGAAAACGAATTAAAAATCAAGGTCAGTAAAAGTTAACCTTAATCCATTTTTAAATTATGGCAACTAAGAAAAAAGTCGCGAAAAAAGTCGCGAAACCAATAAAAAAAGTAAGTACGCCCACCAAAGCTAAAGCTAAACCGGCTAAAAAGGCAACAGTAAAACCAACCAAAAAATCTGTCTTGAAATTGAAACCCACAAATAATAAAGCAACAAAAACAGCCTCTAAGTCTCAGGCTAAACCTGCGGTAAAGCCGTCAGCTAAGGCGGCTCTTCCTGCAAAAAAAGCTGCAAAGACAACAAAAGCGCAAAAAAATAAAGCTAAAAGCGAAGCCCCCGTTCGTAAATCAAAAAATACAGGACCTGAAACTGTGGCCAATGTATCCTTCCGTAAGTCTGAAAGTTTTTCAAGCAGAGCCGCCGCCGCCGCCAAGCAAAATATCAAGCCAAACAATGATAACCGTACCCGGTACAGCGATAAAGAACTTAACGAATTCAGAGCATTAATTGATGAGAAACTTGCCGCCGCCCGGAACGAACTGAAATATTTACAGGACCAAATTAATCGCAAAGACGACAACGGCACAGATGATACCGAAAACAAGTTTGCCAATATGGAAGATGGTACTATGACCCAGGAGCGCGAATATCTCACTCAAATGGCTTCACGTCAGGTGCAGTACATAGAAAATCTGGAAAAAGCTTTGGTTCGTATTCAAAACAAAACATACGGTATTTGTCGTGTTACAGGAAAATTAATAGATAAGGAACGTCTTCGCATTGTGCCACATGCTACACTGAGCATGGAAGCCAAGATGATGCAGAAATAATTTATCGTGAAAAAAGCCTTTCTACTTCCTGCAGCGGTCATCACCGCTGTATTGCTTATTGACCAATTAGTCAAGTTTTGGGTAAAGCTTACATTTTTTTACACCGAACACCGTGAAATTACCCCTTGGTTTTATTTGTATTTTATTGAAAATGAGGGCATGGCATTTGGCTTAACCTGGGGTGGTTCTATGGGGAAACTGGCGCTCACCCTATTCAGGCTGGTAGCGAGCGGCTTCATCTTTTATTGGCTCTACCGATCTATAATAAACCAGGCACATAAGGGTCTGATTATATGCATCGCCCTTATTTTTGCCGGAGCCATTGGCAACATTATTGACTCGGTATTTTATGGAATAATCTTTTCCGCCAGCACTCCCGATTTATTGGCAACTCTTTTTCCCGATAATGGCGGTTATGCCCCTGTGCTCTATGGGCACGTTGTCGATATGTTTTATTTTCCTTTATGGGAAGGATTTCTTCCCGATTGGCTCCCGATCTGGGGCGGCGATTACTTTATTTTTTTTCAGGCCATTTTTAATGTGGCTGATGCAAGCATCAGTATCGGCATAGCGGTACTCATTCTGTTTCAAAATATCTTCTTTAAAGAGCCTAAGAAAAAACAGGCCGTCATCGAATCCGGTGTTGAGCATTCTGTTGATCAACCGTAAGTTAATTGCCAAAATTTCATTTGCCGATTCTCAACTAGGAATGGAATGCCTACTTTTTAAAAACAACATTACATTTACCCTCAATGAAAAAAGTAATTAAAAACTTCTTACGCAATAGAGGATACGATATCAGACCAATAGACCCCCATCAGGAACAAATAAATCTGGTAAACTATAATTGGTTAAAGAATAAAAAAATCAATACGATTTTGGATATTGGAGCAAGCTTTGGAGAATATGCCACTAAAGCAAGAAAAATTTTTCCCGATGCTCATATTATTTCGTTCGAAGCCATTCCGGCTTCATTTGAAATTTTAAAAGATAAACTAGGCAACAACAAATCACACTCGTTCCATAACCTCGCACTGAGCAATTACCGAGGCGAAACCGTTTTTCGCATTTCCAGTAACAGTGGCTCAAGTTCGCTACTCGAAATGAACGATGTACACAAAATCAGCTACCCGGAATCAAAAGACATCAGAGAAATTACTATCCCTTGCGATAAACTAGATAACGTTCTGCAAAACACACCACTGAATGAAAAGGTGTTAATGAAACTCGATGTACAGGGCGCTGAAAAACTGGTTCTTGAAGGTGCTGAAGAAACGCTGAAAAAAGTTGACATCATTTTCTCCGAAATCAACTTCACAGAATTATACAAAGGCAATGTGTCATTCTCCGAATTATCTCAATATTTATATGAACGGGGATTCGCTGTTATTGGCATAGAGAATGTTTCTCAGAGCCCGATAGACGGAAGTTTTCTTCAGGCCGATGCGTACTTTGAACGAATAAGAAAATAAGTATTAGGATCATTCCTCCGTTTTTCAATCAGCGTTTATTTCGCTCATATCAGAAATATACATTGTATGAATGAGGTGAAATAAAAAATTGTCTCATCCTATCTTTGTCGGATCCATGGAATTTCAACTGACCTCAACTTATAAGCCAACTGGCGATCAACCAGAGGCTATACGTCAGTTGGTGGAAAGTCTTAACCACGACGAAAAACATCAGGTTCTTCTTGGCGTTACCGGATCAGGAAAAACATTTACCGTTGCCAATGTTATTGCCCGGGTTAACCGGCCCACGCTTGTGCTATCTCACAACAAGACCCTTGTTGCTCAACTCTACGGCGAACTCAAACAGTTCTTTCCCGAAAATGCCGTTGAATACTTTGTTTCCTATTACGACTACTATCAGCCCGAAGCATATATACCTACCTCCGATGTATACATAGAAAAAGATTTGGCCATTAATGAAGAGGTGGAAAAGCTCAGGATGCGCACTACAACATCATTAATGTCGGGACGAAGAGATATCGTTGTTGTAGCGTCAGTATCGTGCATATATGGTATGGGGAATCCAACGGAGTACAACAATGGCATTGTTCGTATCAGCCGGGGACAAAAAATTTCGCGAAACTCGCTTTTACACCAACTGGTTCAAGGACTATACTCCCGATCCGAGGAAAGCAAGCGCGGGACATTCAGAGTAAAGGGCGACACCATTGATGTTTTTCTGCCATACGCCGACTATGCCTATCGGATCACATTTTTTGGTGATGATATTGAAGACATAGATAGCATCAATATTGATGATGGAAGAAAAATAGCCTCCGTTGAACATGCGGCCATCTTTCCTGCCAACTTATATGTGGCCCCCAAAGAACAATTGAATAAGATCATTTATGAAATACAGGATGATCTCAACAAACAAACAGCGTATTTCAAAGAAATCGGAAAACACCTGGAAGCCGCCCGACTTAAAGAGCGTGTAACCTTTGACCTAGAGATGATGCGGGAACTTGGATACTGCAGTGGCATTGATAATTATTCCCGATATCTGGACCGTCGTTTGCCCGGCGAACGACCTTTTTGTCTGCTGTACTATTTTTCAAATGCTTATTTACTTGTCATCGACGAGAGTCACGTTTCTATTCCGCAGATTAGGGGAATGTTCGGTGGCGATCGTTCACGTAAACAAAATCTGGTTGAATATGGCTTCAGACTGCCAT
>BJGO01000054.1 GCA_014190535.1 Bacteroidota bacterium
GCGCACAGACTATCCCTTTATAGTCCTCTTACTTTTATACATCGGTTCTAAATCGGTTGCGGGGCGTGATGTAGTTCATAAAATGATTACAAGGCATGAAAATACTTCATGAATTACATTGCAACAAACTCCTTTTGGACATTTAAATTGTGGATAGTAAATTCACAGTCTGCCGTTATGGGCAATACATAAGACAAATTGTTAGATATCATGTTTGGCAAAAGATTTGTGAGTTTACATTAAAGAGAAAAAATGAATAATAAAACAATAACAACAATTTCAGCAGGGAAATCTTATTCGATGTTAAAGTTAAATGAATCAAGCGTGGATCCTTATACACGCTCAGCTATCGGGTCAATTTTAGGGTTTACCTTAGCACTCAGCCCCAATAATAACCATCGATTCATCGGTATTGGGACAATGATAGCCGGAGCACTACAATTAATTGATATTGCAAAGGGAGGTCGGTTAATTAAAAACCAATGCAATTTACCAGTTTATATAATCGGCGAAAATGGTGGTGTGTCTGTTCTTGAATATGGTAAAGTTCCATCAGGTAATATAGATGGTTTCTCATTCAAGGGATTAAATGGTGTTTTTAAACTTTCTGATGGTGTATATGCAAAAATTAATACAAACAATTTAATTCAATATACTCCTGGACTTGGCCGATTTATTAACCAAAGTGTAAGGAGTGGGGGCTATAAATCAAAACAATGGGTTGACCAGCAAACCGATCTTCGTTGGAAAGAATTATACAATAAATCAATTTAATACCGGGCATAACAGCGTGCAAGCGCCATAGCCCTGCCGCACAGGCGCAAAACAGGGCTACGCTCGCCTGCACGCAAACCGATATAAGCAAATTAAAATAAACACTATATGGAAAAAATATCAGGATATAATATACCACTTCATCAAGAGGTGATTTCAGATTTTATTTTTCACATCCGCAAGTATCTGCAAAGTCGTGGACTACAATACGATTTTAAAGTTGCCCCAGAAGTAATACTGAGAAATGAGGATTTAAAAGATGGATATATAATCCCTGACATTTCAGTGAAAAAATGGGAAAGTTCATGGAATCAACCTGAAATGATTATAGAAGTAACCAGAAATAGAAGCTGGAATACTGATATTAAAAAGGTAAGAAAAGCTATTAAAGAGGTTAGATCACTGAAAGAGGTATTTGTTTTTAATATTGAGGAATCTGAATGTTGGAGAATCAGTAAACCTGATTTTGATGAGGAAGATGGGAACTGCTTTTCAGGCGTTCTTAAATTTGATCTCAAAAATTGTTTGAGGGGGTAATCTGCTGTACTTCTTCAATAATTATTGATATGAACTTACTCGATTATAAATCGATGATATTCTTTTTTTCCTTCACGGATAATGGCCAGTATGTGCAGGCCTTTACTGAGTCCGGACACCTGAATCTGCCGGCGCACTAATCCGGAGCACTCAATCTGCCCAAGCATATTAATAATTTCGTAAGGTGACTGATCCGATTCCATGCTTACATACAATACGTCGGTAGCCGGATTCGGATAAATGATTAACTGAGTTGATTCATCCGATCCGTATTCCAACCTGAACGGGGATGTTGTAAAGGTGAGTAAGGAAGAATATGGCGAAAACTCAACCGGATCGTTACTGCATTTGACTCTAATCTGATATTCGTAAGTAGTAGCGGCATTAAGCCCTTCAATTAGGGCCGTAGTTGCCAAAGGATTTGCTACAGTAAGTAATAACCACCCCGTTGTGCCCACCGGACGATAACGGATATTATATTGTACTACTCCGGAAACAGATGCCCAGGTAATCAGTGTTGAGTTTACCGTGGTATTGGTATTCGCAATGTTTTGTGGCGGCAGGCACAATATACCCTGACTGTTGAGTGTAGTAAATGAGCTGATGGGCGATAGCTGAGCAACCACACTTCCATTTTGAGAGCACTGTGTTCGAATCCTTACCTGATAGGTTGTGTTGGGTTCGAGTCCGGTTAAGGTATGCGATGTCTGTGGAGCAGATACCAGTATTGTTGTTTGTGTTCCGGGCCCTACTTTTTTAAGTATAATCCGATACTTTGATGCACAGCTCAGCGAAGGCCAGGTGACTGTGGCGGTGTTTTGTGTTATGTTACTGATCGTTTGTGAGGTAACCTTAGGACAGATGCTTCCGGATATGGTACCGTTGCCGGTGGCTGAACAACCGTTGCTATCATTTACCGTTATGGTATAAATACCTGAGTTCAGATTTTGCTGATCAGGAACTGTAGTGCCATTGTTCCATTGATACACATATGGTGTAGTGCCGCCGGACTGAATGGATGTTATGGTTCCGTTGGGCAATCCACAGCTACTGCTTGTTGGCTGAACCGAAACCTGCAGATTACTTCCGTTACATGCTGAAATACCGGTATATAAGGCTAGCACCTCGGCCTGCGTTATGGCTCGGTTCCATACGGCAACATCATCAATTTTACCATTTAGCATACGAACCGGGAAGAAATCGCCCTGCGAGCCGATACGAAATCGATCGTTCGGAGCCTGAAGTACATTGAATGATTGCGAATTGGATATATCAAGATTTCCATTTATATAAATTCGGGTACCTTGCGTGGCACTGTGTGTAGCCACAATATGATACCATTGGTTTGTACTCAATATCGTATTGCTGTTTATATTAAAATCACCTCCGCTTGTAGGTGTGAACCAGACATTTATCCGATTGGTATTTATGGCCAGTGCATAAGAACCTAAAAAATTTACATCATATTTTGCAATTATCGTTTGATAGGTATTGTTGAGTGAACCGGTATTAATCCATACAGAAAATGAACAATCGTTGAAATTCAATGAGCTGTTATTACCGCAATCAATCTGAGCGCTTCCGTTAAAGTAATAGGCCTGGTTGGATTCATTATTACGGTCGGTTGTGCCCGTTGCACTGATAACAGTACCATTATTGCCATAACCACTTAAATCATTGGCATTACCGTTAAAGGGCCACCAACCTCGCAGGCCGTATGTAGACACATAAGATGGAACGGAATTGGCATTAAATAAACTCTCAAAAGCAATGGCGTAAGAATAGGCACCACCACAGGTGCTCAGTGCATCCCAATTGATAGACCAGGTCATCATGCCTCGTAGCGTTGGATAGCCACCACTCTGACTCAACGTATAACTGCCTGGCTGTGGACCACTGCCCCTAAGGTATTTGATGGCCGCTTTCATTTCGGCAGGACTAACATACCCGCCACCAGCCGCCAGCGAACAGGCCGGCAGACCAACAGCAATTTTTGAAGCCGGCAGTCCTGCAAATAAACCACCTGATGTATTAAACCCCGCAATCAGCGCCTCACTCATCGCAACAATAAAATCGGCAGTGCCCTGCGTATAGGTATTGCCATTGATACCAAACATGGTGCCGCTGTTGTATAACTGCATCTGTAATAAGTCCAGCGAATCGCGTAATGCATCGATGATGGGGAGATAACCGCCCCATATACCGCCAAAAGCACTCTGACCGCCTACAACATATGCGGTCTCCGGAGCCATCGTTAATAATAATTTTTTAGCAGGATACACCGATCTGTAGTTTGCCATGATCTGTTTAACTGCGGCAATGAGATTGAGCTGTGCGACATTTGAAGGCGAGGATATGGTGCCACCGGCATTGAGAATAGAGTTGCCATGTTCAATATCGATGTCAATACCATCAAAGCCATACAGCATAACCAATGAGGTTAGTGAGGTAATGAAAGCATTTCGGTTCGCTGTTGTGGTTAAATCAATGAATGCATTTGCACCACCTATACTTAAAAGCACCCGCTTGCCTTGTGCTTTCAGATTCTGTATTTGTGTTTGCAGGGTTGTCTGTGAAACTACGTCGGGAACAAATTGCATGGTCATATCCGTTGGTGATACCGGGACAGCGAAAGCAATGGCAATCACGTTGTAGCGGGTATCCATATTGTTGAGTGGTATATACGGTGCATTAACATCGTTCCAATTATGCCAGTATCCTACTAAAGCCGGATTGGGCAACTGCGCTCTTGAGAGCATAACGGAAAGCGATAAAGCGAACAAGAGTAAAATAGATTGTTTCATATGCTGAGTTATTAATTCAGGCTAATCTACGCCAATGGGCTGTAAAATATCAGCAAGATTATAAGCAGTAGGGATATGCGATGCAATACTGTTGCGATTAAATCATAAAGTGCCGTGAAGCACTACTCGTCAACCTGTTTCTGCTCGTAACCCAATATCTTAAGCATACTCGAAGCCGTTTGCTGTTTGGCAAAGAGCCGGTGTTTGAGGTTGCCTTTCTTATCGTAGTTGATTAATACGTGTTGAGGAGAAGGAATCAGGCAATGTTTAATACCACCATATCCGGCCAGCTGATCTTGATAGGCACCAATATGAAAAAATCCGATGTACAGGGGTTCGCCATTGGTAACACGTGGTAAAAACACCTGGTTGATATGCGCCTCCGAGTTATAGTAGTCATGGCTATCGCAGGTAAGTCCGCCGAGGTTTACCCGCTGATAGTCTGCATCCCACTTGTTAATTGGCAACATAAGAAAGCGCTGACCAATACCCCAGGTATCGGGTAGTGTGGTGATAAAAGATGAATCAATCATATACCACAACTCCGCATCATTCTGTTGCTTTTGTGCGAGCACTTTATATACAGCCACACCACTCTCACCCACCGTAAAACTGCCGAACTCAGTGAAAATATCAGGCACCGGGATGCGATTCTTCTTACATACATTTTTGATTTGAGTCACAATGGCTTTGATCATGTAATCATAGTCGTATTCGAAACCCAGTGAATTTTTTATGGGGAACCCGCCACCTATATTGATGGAATCCAGCGTGGGGCAAATCTTACGCAACTGACAATATACATTCAATGCTTTATTCAGCTCACTCCAGTAATAGGCGTCGTCTTTAATTCCGGTGTTGATGAAGAAGTGCAGCATCTTCAGGCTGAATTTTTTGTTGTCGTGAATTTTCTGCACGTAAAACTCCAGAATATCGCGCCAGCGAATACCGAGGCGAGAGGTATAAAACTCAAATGAGGGTTCCTCTTCTGCCGCAATACGAATACCAATATTGCAATCACCCTTAACCAATCGCTGGTAGCGGTTAATCTCCTCTTTATTGTCGAGAACCGGTATTACATTAAAGCCATCGTTAATGAGTTTCGAAATTTTGGATGTATATAAATTATTTTTAAATCCATTGCAGATTACGTAACGCTCCTTATCGAATGAGCCCCGCTCATAGAGTTTGCGCACAATGTCGATGTCGTATGCATAACTGGTTTCGATATGCGTGTCGTTTTTCAACACCTCATCCAGTATATGGGAGAAGTGAGAACTTTTGGTGCAGTAGCAGTAATGATACTTTCCATCATATTTCAGTTCTTTAAATGCACGGCGAAAAGATGTTTTAGCTTTGTTTATCTGTGAACTGATTTTAGGCAGATAAGTAATTTTCATTGGGGTAGAATATGAGCCAATGATATCCATCAGGTTAACGCCATTGAAATGCAGGATGTTATTTTTTACTTCGAAACCTTCCTGTGGGAAATCGAACGTTTGCTGAATCAGATCGAGGTACGTGTTGGACATTTCCTGTGTGCTGCTGAAATGTATTGTTATGTGTTAAAAATAATGTGCACAAAAGTATATAATTTGAAGGTTCAGCAGTCTGCAATTATATATAATTCACAATAAAGGGTAATTATTTTTTCGTTTGTGAAATCTTTTAATGAAACTTGTGAAAACGATAACACACGATACCTACCATGAAATACGATGCACCACCGGCAGAACTGTTTAAAGAAAATCGTAACCGCTTTACGGCTTTAATGAAAGCCAATGCCCTTGCAGTTTTTCACAGCAGTGATGAAATGCCCCGCAGTGGCGATCAGTTCCATACTTTCAGACAGAATCCCGACCTGTTCTATCTCAGTGGCATTGATCAGGAAGAGTCCATGCTCCTGCTCTATCCGGATTGTCCGCGACCGGAGTACCGCGAAGTACTTTTTCTAAAGCGAACCAACGAACATATTGCCGTATGGGAAGGTCACAAATACACTATCGAGGAAGCCCGGGCGGCATCAGGGATAACAACGGTGCTCTGGAATGAGGAATTTGAGGTGATACTTAACCTGCTGATGATTTATGCCGATACCTGCTATATCAATGTCAACGAAAATGACCGTCAGGTGATGAAGGTCCCCTATCGGGATCTGCGATTTATCAACGAGTTAAAGTTGCGATTCCCCCTGCATCACTATGAACGTGCCGGCCGCTTGATGCAGCAACTTCGCGAAATCAAATCCTCCATTGAGATTGACATCATTAAACATGCCTGTTCAATAACTGAAAAGGCATTTCGCAGGGTGCTCGCCTTTGTTAAGCCCGGAGTGATGGAGTATGATGTGGAGGCAGAAATCATGCACGAGTTCATCAGAAACCGTTCCGGTTATGCATACTATCACATCATCGCCTCCGGTGCGAGTGCCTGCGTGCTTCACTATGTAGAAAACAATAAACCCTGCAAAGACGGAGATATGCTACTGCTTGATTTTGGTGCGGAATACGCCAACTATGCCAGCGACTTATCGCGCACCATACCGGTTAACGGGCGGTTTACACCGCGCCAAAAAGCCTTGTATAATGCGGTGCTCCGTGTTATGAAACAAGCAAAACACATGTTGCGCCCGGGCACGATTCTGAATGATTACAATAATGAGGTTGGCAAGCTCATGGAGGCCGAATTGATCGGGCTCGGTCTGTTGGATGCCTCGGCCGTGAAGAAACAAAATCCTGAAAAGCCTCTGTATAAAAAATATTTTATGCACGGCACCTCTCACTTCCTTGGGTTAGATGTTCACGACATCGGAAACCGCTTTGCCCCGATGAAACCCGGCATGGTATTTACCTGCGAGCCCGGTATTTATGTGCCCGAAGAAAATATTGGAATACGAATTGAAAATGACATACTCGTAACCGACAAGGAGCCAATAGATCTGATGAGTACCATACCTATTGAAGTTGAGGAGATCGAAGCACTTATGGCCTCAGGCAAATAACGCGACTAGTCCTCCGGTATCGATACGGTATTCTGCAGGGTGACACCTATTCGGACGCCTTGCTGCCAACCGCTATTAGCATTATAACCCATCACCCACTCTGCACGGATTATTTTCAGGATGCGCTCCAGACCGGCATGAAATTCATAATGCAGGATATCCGGTGTATATAATACATGGGCACCTGCCGTTTCTTTCATCTTCAAGGAGCGCAGTATAGGAATTTTATTGGTGATAAAGCCCTGAAAATGCTGCTCGGCATGGGCCTGTGCATAGTAGTCTGCCGTGCTGTACACATAGTATGGCAGTAGTTCGAAACGACTTACCGATGCAAAGCCGGAGAATATGGTTTGATTGGCACTGAAATGCCTGTAATCCATTGGCTGGAGGCGGGCATTATTTATAAAATACCCCCCACCCGACTGATAACTGAACCGACCCAACAAACCGAGCTTTACTTTATCGGTAATTTGTAATTCTATAAGGTCAAAGTTTACATCCGAACCCAATGCGGCAAAACCCTTGGTGTATTCAATTCTCATTTTAGGATATTTTGACCCGGTAATTATTTTTTGATGTGGCCGTGTATAGTACTTCTGCTTGAAACGAATGCCGGCTGAAACATGCAGTAACAAGGCCTGATTACCGGCAAGAACATTGTCGGCATTAAGAATATCAGTACGGTTGATTGTAAAACGCTGATCATCTGCCCAAGTGTAGTTCGTGGTATTATTTAAAGGAGAACGGTTGTGATAAGACAAGTTGAACGTACCCATCAACCCGTTAATAAGCTCTGATCGATACTGAAACGATATAAACTCATCGAGATACAATTTCATATAATTCTCACCGAATGAAAGCGTGTACAACGTATTAACAAACTCGGATATTGGTCTATTACCATTAAACTGAGCCACGTATCGGCCTCCGCTCAGCGTCCATTGCCTGAAACGCTCAGGCTTGCTCAGATACTCGATTTGCGGCTTGAACTGAACCAGTTGATTTGATAAACCATAGCGCAGTGAGGTGTTTAGTTTTAACTGACGACGATCTTTCCACTCCTTGCTATATCCAATATCCAACGATGGAGCCCACCCTTCAACGGTGTTATAGTTAAGTGCCTGAAGTGGAGAGCTGACATAGAAATTGGTTTCGTGATAACGCCGGTAGTAATTATATCCCAACAAGAGGTTATTGAATTTAAATTTATTCCGCACCCGATCGAGCGAATCGAGATAGGGTTTACTGTTTTGAATTTTCGATAAAGAGTCTTTCTTACGGTAGTCATCAATCTCCTCCTGCGTAAGTGGTATTGGCCGAGCTGTTTCCCAGTAAACCGAATCTTTTTTATTGGCATCTTCATTCACCTTTAACTCCTCACCTCCTTTAAAGAACTTTTTAGGGAATTGCGGATTCAGATTGTACTCATTGAATACCCCAACATAGCGGCCATTACCTTTAATACCAAAGGCCCTGAACCAAAACAACATGGTTTGTGAGTAGGGCATCCAAACGGAGTCGTTCACCTTATTGTAAGATTGAATAATTTCCAAAGAGTCAACAAAATCAATTTTAGCCTCTTTGGTGAGATACAGATCGGTGCTGTGGATCCTCCATGTATCTTCAATGATATAGATATAACCCGAAAAAACCGGATCATTTCGCCGCCTCGGGATAACCTGTATCTTATTAACCAGCAAACCATCTTCGTAATAAGCACCAATGAGCTTATACCGATAATAGATTAAGGCGCTCTCAGATATAGGAGATACAAATCCACGGTCGCTAAGATTTCCGGCATCAATCAGATTACGATAGAAGTTAAAATCAAAATCGCTCGCCTGATTCCAACTGAATGCCTGATTATCGCCGCTTACCTTACTGGATATCATAATCTCTCTGATACGATCGGTTTGTTTAAAATTATATTGTGACTCTGATTCGCTGAGATATACGATACCGAGCATAGAGGAATCAAGACCAAGGTCAACGGCTTTTAATCCCATAATGCGTTTCGGAATACTATCCAATCGCTGTAATCCCTTGATATATACTTGGCATGAAAAAGCATCCGTTTCGGTAAGATAATCGGAACGCTTTTTAATCGCATTACGGATAACGCGATAGGCCGGATCTTCGGCATCTGCGGCAATGACAATTTCTTTAAGTTTAAAATTCTCAGGCTGAAGTTTCACATGCAATGTTATGGGCGAAGCATCAACGGTTATATGTTCTGTACGTTTGAGATACCCCACATACTGAAAAACGATATCATAGGTGCCGGGATTCAGATTCAGCACATATCGACCTTCTACGTTTGCGGTTACACCGGTGGTTGTTCCTTTAAGAAACACCGAAGCAAATGAAAGTGGCTTATTTGCCTCGTCGGTAATCGTGCCGGATATCGTTACTGCATTGGCCATCATCGAGTGAACGGAGAGGCACAGAATAAATATCAGATAGCGGATCATGATTTAAACTATTGTGTGGTTAGAAAATGGATGTGACAAATTAAGTTATTAATATGCGATCTGCCATTAAAAAAGTAAGCGTGAAGAATTATCTGTTTAAAGGCGTATGCATTCATCGAAATAGATTCCAATAAAAAAGCTGTTTCAGATGAAACAGCTTTTTCCAGACTAAAGAAACGAAGCGGATCAGGTTGACATCACCTTGCTCTGACAAATGAAATCCGTCTTGGGGACAGAAGTTTTGTTGATGGCATTAAATCCACCATCGATTTCACTGAAGTGATGAAACCCTCTGGCCTTAAGGATAGAAGCCGCAATCATACTGCGATAGCCCCCGGCACAATGAAGGTAAAAATGTTTTTTGGGATCGATGTTGCCAACCCATTCATTGATATAAGCCAGCGGTTTGCTGTAGGCCTGATCCACGTGCGATGCGGCATACTCCGTCTCCCTGCGCACATCAATGACCATGCTTTCATTCAGTTTAAATTCATGTTCAAACTGACTTACTGTAATCCGCTTTACAGTGTCGGTTTGTTTGCCGGCATCCTTCCATGCCGATATTCCTCCTTTAAGATATCCGAGCACCTGATCAAAGCCTACACGTGCCAGTCGGGTTACTACTTCTTCTTCTGCACCTTCATCGGTAATCAGCATGAGTTGTTGTTTCACATCGCCAAGTACAGCTCCAACCCATGGGGCAAAATCTCCTTTTATACCGATATTAATACTTTGTGGTATATGACCCAGTGCATAGTCGGCAGGTGTGCGCGTATCCAGCATCAATGCATCAGTTGCCTCAACAAGTTGTTCAAACTCCTCAGGAGCCAGTGCGTTGAGTCCGCGTGCTTTAACCGCATCAATACTGTCGTATCCTTTTTTATTCATAGCCACGTTGAGCGGAAAATAAGCAGGCGGAGGTAAGAGACCATCCGTTACGGCTTTGATAAAGGAATCTCTGTCCGGCTGATTCAGTGCATAATTCATCTTCTTCTGATTGCCCAGGGTGTCAACGGTTTCTTTCATCATATTTTTTCCACAGGCACTGCCGGCGCCGTGAGCCGGATATACAATAACGTCATCCGACAGCGGCATAATCTTGGTTATCAGGCTATCGTAAAGCATACCGGCCAACTGCTCCTGTGTCATATGAGCGGCTTTTTGTGCCAAATCCGGACGACCAACATCGCCGAGAAACAAGGTGTCGCCACTGAATATGCAATAATCTTTACCTTGTTCATCCTTCAGCAAGTAGGTGGTGCTCTCCATTGTATGCCCGGGTGTATGCAATACTTTTATACGAACATTACCTATGCTGAATTCCTGTTCATCACGGGCAATGATAGCCTCAAACTCAGGATTGGCATTAGGTCCATAAACAATGGGCGCACCTGTTTTTTTGCTAAGATCAAGGTGACCGCTGACAAAGTCGGCGTGAAAGTGTGTTTCAAAAACATACTTAATCGTAACCGCATCTTTTTTTGCCCGGTCAAGATAGGGTTGCACTTCGCGAAGCGGATCAATAATGGCCGCCTCGCCATTGGAAGTGATATAGTATGCACCCTGAGCCAGGCATCCGGTATAAATTTGTTCTACTTTCATTGTATAGGTTGATTAATTGGTTGCAAAGAAATTGAGTCCGAAATATACGAACAGCAATAAGAGTTACACTGCTTGATGTCGATTTTCATCCTTGTTTAACGGATTAAACAAACAACACGTAAAATAGTGCCCGGTACATAAAAATATTTAATACCCGGGTTGAAGTAATTAGCGCTTGTAACAACAAAAAACCATATCAACCTTGAGCGACTTTTGTTGCCCAAATAAGAATGTCATTCGGAGCGTATATGCACAAAAAAAATTATTATAGATACATTTGGATTATCTGAATAGTTATCTAAATATCAATATCAATGAACAGGAAAGCAATTAGACCTAGAAACTCCCGTGAGCGACAACTCAAAAATAAAGAGGACTGGAACACAGCTACGGCCATTGAACAGTATTGGCACGATACGAATTGCATCTGTGATTTATGCAATAGTGAAATAACCGGCAGACATATGATTGATGGTCTCGTCTACGGCACCATGTATGAGTTTGCCTGTATGTGTGCTACATGCCATCATGCAAAAGGTAGTGGTTTTGGTGAAGGCAAAGGGCAATTGTATACCCGATTGAATGATGGTCAGTTCATCCTAACATACGGGTTCACTTCTTACCAGTTAGAGGAGATCGGTGATGATAACGATGATGACGATTTATGGTAATCAGACCAGTTGCAATACAATTACAATTTAGCTGTTGTCTGTTTCTTTAGATTTTTCATATTGTCAATTATTGGCTGGTAGGGGCCATACTTATGTTGCGTTTCTGAGAAGTCATCGGCAAAGGGACCAAACGGATGGTCCATCGGCTTCTCTGAAATATAGGGCCAATCCCTGCTTATGTCTTTAACCGGTCTGGGTTGTGAGTTAACGAAGGCCGCCACATCCCATGCTTCCTCATCGGTAAGCTGTGTTTGTGTATGACTTGCACCCTGAGGCATATTATATTTTACAAATTTTGCAAATGTGGAAATACGATAAAGCCCGGCTCCAATATTATAACTTTGGTCGCCCCATAAAGGAGGATAAATGAATGCTGTTTTTGTCAGGTTCATTTGACCCTGACCACCGGCCTGATGGCATTGCTGACATTTATTTATATAAACCACGCTTCCTTTATCCGGATCGGCCGCACGTGTTAACAAGCGGATATCTTTTAATCCCGATCCATTTGCTTTTTCTCCTTTAGGTACACCCGAACCCAGCCAGGTGATGTAAGCCACAATAGCCCTCATCTCGCGCGATGCTGTGTCGAGGGCTAGCCCGTTAAGGCTTCGTTCAAAACAATCATTAATTCGTTTATGAACATTTTCGATGCCGCCACTGCGTGCCCTGTATTTGGGATAGGTGGAATAAACTGAGCCGTAATTATTGCCGAAGATTTTTGTTCCTGCGTCCAAATGGCAGTTCTGACAATTCATGCCATTGATTGCCTGTTTGCGCACAGTTCCTGTCGCTCCAAAATAGTCCGATGTATTTGTAATAATAGCTCTGCCAAGAAGAATCCATTTACGTATAGAATCATTAGTAATTGTAGCGGTATCGGGTGCTATCCAAAATAAACTCGAGGCGGTCTGCTCAGCTTTTACAACCTGTTCGCGTTGCTGTTTAGCGGCTGGCTGATGGAGCAGATAAAGTATTACAAAAATGCTGACTATGATTAAAACCAATAGAACAGATATATAACGAACAAGCAGGGTTAATCGCTCAATACGTATGATCTCTCTATCCCTGTTTTCGGACATGTCTGGAAAATTGATTCAGGAATTTATCCATTGTTTGACATTTTTCCAACTACCTCCATCGAATACCTGTTTAAATCCGTTTTGCTCCAGAATCATCTTAGCCTGCGCACTTCGATTACCACTTCGACAAAACACGATGATATGCTTTTTATTTCGAAACAATTCAAGCCTTTGACTAATGGTATTCAAGGGAATATTAACCGATCCGCTGATATGCGACTCAGAAAATTCAGCAGGTGTGCGCACATCGACCAAAAAGGCCCCATCGCTTATGATATCTTTTAAGTATGCATTTTTCTCTGACTTAAATAATTGTTTAATCCAATCGAACATCTTGGTATGAGTTAAGGTAATAGTGTTTCTTTAATAATGATGTAAAGGCCCATAACAAGCACAAACCAACCAAAGGCAGGCTTCAGTTTTTCTCCGGGTATTTTTTTAGACATCAAACTGCCCAACACGATGCCAACTACTGCGATGGCAGTAAAAACAATCAAAAAAGTCCAGTCGATATGCTCATCGCCTCTCAAATCGCCAATAAATCCAATTAATGATTTTGAGGCAATGATAATTAACGAAGTGCCTACAGCCTGTTTCATCGGCAGTTTAGCGAGCAGAACCAAAGCAGGAATAATCAGAAAACCTCCGCCGGCACCTACAAGACCGGTTATCAAACCAACAACGACTCCTTCGATCAGAATCAAAGGATAATTAAATCGCACCAAGTTGGATGAATCCACTTGCGTGTTCTTCTTATTGGCTATCATTGAGTAAGAGGCCAGTAACATCAGTACCGCAAAAAGAATAAGTAGTGCTACCGGCTTAGTCAGTTCCCAATTGCCAATTTGTGCAATATGATTAGGAATAGCGGGTACCAGATACAAGCGGGTTAAAAAAACACTGATAATTGATGGGATACCAAATACCACTGCTGTTCTCCAATGTATATTACCTAACTGCATGTGCGCAAAGGAGCCCATCAGACTGGTTATACCCACAATAAACAGAGAATAGGCCGTAGCAAGCACCGGATCGATAGCGAAGAGATAAACCAAAATTGGAACAGTTAATATAGATCCTCCGCCTCCGATTAATCCGAGCGATAATCCCATCAGTAATGCCCCTGTATAACCTACTATCTCCATTTCAACTTATTGAACAATGATAGGCAAAAATCAAATAGGAACCATTGGTTATAGGCTACTTTAGTTACAGTCGTATCAGTTACCTGAAAAAAAATACCCCGGATAAAAATCCAGGGTATTCGTTGTTGAAGTGACCCCGCTGGGACTCGAACCCAGGGCCCCAACATTAAAAGTGTTATGCTCTACCAGCTGAGCTACGAGGTCAACCTCTGTTTTAAGGGCACGCAAAAATACCCATAGAATCCAATTTGCAAAATTTGATTTGCATATATCAGTTAAACAATAATTTAAAATAAAAAGAAGGCTGTTTCAGACGGCTTCTGAGATCAATATCCTCGAACATGCAGGAGATCATTTCGCTAAATGTGCGGTTTTTGTTGGCTTTATTCACCACCCAATTGAATAAGGAAGGATATACAGCCAATTGCTGAAGCTTTCTGCTTAAACTGAGTTCCTGCCATAAACGACGGTAAATTTCGCGATCGTAGGCACTCAGTGCATTGGCATTCAGCTGATTACTCTTAAGCAGGGGCACGGCAACCTGAGTCGCCACCCAGCCACTGAGCATGGCATTGCCTATACCCTCACCGGTGAAAGGATCGATCAGGGATGCGGCATCACCAATAAGGATATAATGATCTCCGCTAATTGCCCGCTTTACGGACCCAAGCGGCAGACCCCAGCCTTTTATGGAGCCCACCGGCTCTGCGTGCTCAAAACGCTTACTGATAACCGGATGCTCCTTGATGATTTGCATCATTTCCTTTTTAAGATTAATGCGTTTTTTGGAGACCACATCGCTCCGCAAACCAACACCTACATTGGCCATACCATTGGGAAGGGGAAAAATCCAGAAATAACCGGGCAAAAAGGTTTTGATGAAATGTAGTTCGATATAGTTTTCGTGATCCAATCCGGCAACATTATGGTAGTATGCTCTTAAACCGGCACAGTAATGTTCCTGCTCCTGCCTGATGCCGGCATGATGTCGGGCAAAAGAACTATGCGCGCCTGAAGCATCAATCAGCAGGCGGGTCTGATAGGTGTCCTTATCGGTAAGTATCTCCCACCCTTTTTCAGTGCGTTTATGCGATAATACCTCCGTTGGCGTGATGACACGGATTAACGCCTGCTCCCGTGCTTTCTGTACCAGATAATGATCAAAGTCAACTCGTGGTGCAATAAATCCGGGAGCATGATTTCGTTTATGTTTGGTCGCAAACGGAACCCGCAACATCTTGTCGTTTGGTGCAATAAAACAAACACCGTGACTTCCTGTCTGAAAGGATTGCTTAAACACATCCTCCACCATCGAGGGATCTATTTTTCGCAATACCTCAACCACTTTGCCACTGCATGCATCGCCGCAGATTTTATCTCTTGGAAAATCGGATTTATCCAGCACAATGGAGGATATCCCTTCCTTCGCCAAAGAAAGCGCACAGGCCATTCCGCCAGGACCGGCACCGGTAATAAGTATGTCCGTATCTATGTTTGCCATAATAAAAAAATGAACTGTCC
>BJGO01000055.1 GCA_014190535.1 Bacteroidota bacterium
GTCGCCGGGCAAGCCCTGAAATAACAGAAATACAGTGATCACCACACCGATTAAAACGGTAAGGGCATAGAGTAGTTGCTTTGAGATGTATGTAAGCATAAACCAGCGCTGTGGTTTTGCGAAGATGCTATGCCGTACTTAATTATTTCAAATAGTTCTTCACCTCATCCGGATTCGGTGTATCATTATGATGCCACATCGCCAGAACATCGGCACCTTTGAGCAACACGATACCCGGATTAGCCCGCACTATCGTTTTAAGTACGGTACCATCCGCATAGTAAAACGGATAAGCCGAACCGGTTTCGTGTCGTGCCGCTTCGATATCTGTACGTGCTGAGGAAGACAAGCCCATTACGGTTATGCCAGCTTTTTCATATCCACTCAAATTGGATGCAATGGATTTTAGTCCTTCGATATCGGTTTTTTGGATGTCGTAAGCCACAATCCATAACTGGTAAGCATTTGAGTCGAGGAGTTGTGACGTGAGATCATTGTTGTCATCATCCCACACTTTGAAGTCTTTAATTTTTGGTTGAAACCCTTCCTTTATTACAGTATTCTCTTGCCTTACAAATTCGTGATTCGCCATCCATATACTGTCGGCATAGGGTAAATTACTAATAGTAAAGGCTTCCTCTGTACCGGATTTTTTGTCTTTATAAACAAGTTGGGTAACAATGCTGTCGCGGGGAGCTTCGGGTGGAATAATCATTTGTTCGCGTATATTATTGCCTACTTTGTAAGGTCTGAAATCAATGATAGGTAAGTGTTCCAGGCAATACCATTCGAGGCCGAGGCAGAGTAGGATTGAACCAAAATATATTACATTGCTGATAAGGGCGTTGAATACCGGTTTTATTTTGTTGCGCCATAAAAAGATGGGAATGATGAACGCGAGGAAAATAACGTTTTTGTAAAACGTGGCCCAGGTAGATAATTTAATAGCATCACCGAAACAACCACAGTCTGTAATCTTATTGGTAACTGCTGAGTATCCGGTAAGAAAGAGAAAGAAAACAATAATCAGTACCAAGAGCCAAGCCGTTTGAACCATTCGCACACCAAACAAGGTGAAAACGCCGAGAACAATTTCCAGGGCATTGAGCAGTATGGAGAAATAGAGCGAGTAGGGAATAAAAAATTCCATGTGGAATACTTCGAAGTATTCTTCCAGTTTGTATTGCATGCCAATTGGATCAACGGCTTTAACATATCCTGAGAAGATGAAAAGTACGCCGATGACGATACGGCAAAACCAGATGAAATAAGTCATGATTTTTCTGAGAGTTTAATGAGTGCAAAAATTGAGTAGTTGATGATGTCGTAAAGATTGGAGTCGATGCCTTCGCTGACGAGAGTATTGCCCCGATTGTCTTCAATCTGACGGATGCGCATGATACGCATCAGAATCAAATCGGTAAAACTGCTTATTCGCATATCGCGCCAGGCTTCACCATAGTCGTGATTTTTTTTTAGCATCAGTTCCAGGGATTCACTGCATTTTTTTTCGTAGAAATGCATCGCTGTAGCGTAATCAATTTCCTTGCCAGTATCGTCGTTCAATTCGAGCTGAATGAGTGCGATGATGCTGTAATTAAGTATGCCAATAAATTCACTTTCAATAGAATCATTGATCATTTGTTGGCCCTTTAGATCTATGGTGCGTATGCGTTGCGCCTTAATAAATATCTGATCCGTAAGCGAGGGTAGGCGTAGTATGCGCCAGGAGGTTCCGTAATCTTTTGTCTTTTTCTCAAAAAGGCTTTGTGCTTTTTTAACGGCCTCTTGATATTGTTGGATAGTTTTGTCTGCCAATGTAAAGTAAGTATTGATTGCAAAAATAATGACGGATAAAACTACATCATTTCAAATTGTACAAACAATAAACTGCCGGGGGAGATTGCTCGACTTGAGCAAGCCTGTGGTTATGGGTATTCTGAACTGCACACCGGATTCATTTTACGATGGTCAGCAAAAACAAAAAAGAGATGATGTGGTTTACGTAGAGCGTATGATTGCAGAGGGTGCTACGATTATTGATATAGGTGGACAATCAACCCGACCCGGCGCCATACGTATGGATGCCGATGCGGAATGGCTTCGTATCCGTGAGTTGTTGTCCTATGTTCGCAGATTATTTCCTGATGTGTTTATTTCGTGCGACACCTTCTATGCCTCCGTTGCTCAACGGGCGCTTGACCACGGTGCCGATATCATTAATGATATATCTTTTGGTAAAATAGATGATCAACTATTAAACATTGTGGCCCGGTACAAAGCACCTTATGTGCTCATGCATATGCAGGGCGAACCATCTACTATGCAACTGAATCCGGAATATACGGATGTCGTCGATGAGGTATACACCTTTCTTCTACACGCAAAGCAAAGGCTACAGGAGTTGGGCATTACAGAGGTTATTATAGATCCGGGATTTGGATTTGGTAAATCAGTGGCGCACAATTACAGCTTATTAAAACATCTACCGGTTTTCCGATTACTTGGCTTGCCTATTTTAGTTGGACTCTCCAGAAAACGAATGATTACGAATATATTGAACATAACACCTGTGGATGCGCTCAACGGAACTACTGCATTAAATATGCTTGCTTTGCAACAAGGGGCTTCTGTTTTACGGGTTCACGATGTAAAAGAGGCTATTCAAACAATTAAACTCCGGAACGCTTTCGATGCTGCTGTTTAAAATTTTTGGGTATCAGTTACAGTGGATTAACATCATTGATATCACACTGGTGCTTATTTTGGTTTATCAGTTTTACCGACGCGTTCGGGGCTCACTTGGTCTGAATATCTTCTTCGGTATGATTCTTATTTACATACTGTATAAGTTAGTAAAATGGCTGCAACTCACCGTGCTGTCGGAAATTCTTGGTGCTTTTGTGAGTGCAGGTGTGATTGCAATGCTCGTTGTTTTTCAGCCGGAGATCAGAAAATTTTTACTTTCGTTAGGCGATATCAGCATATCCGAAAAACTGCATTTGCCCTTTCAGCTCAATATCAGCAAACGACAAAAAACAAAAGAAGAAGATCGGCTGGTTTCGGAAATGTTGAGTGCCTTGGACAACTTATCTAAAACTAAAACAGGTGCTTTACTTGTATTTAATAACCATTTTAAACTACACGATCTCACGAATCCCGGAGTGGCATTGCACGCGCTTGTATCGGAGAAGTTACTCGAGAGTATTTTTAATAAGCACTCACCGCTTCACGATGGAGCGGTCATCATCGTAAATAATCGTATCATTTTTGCCGGATCGGTTTTGCCGGTTTCCGACAGCCCTGATCTGCCGCCCCGTGCCGGATTAAGACATCGTTCGGCAGTAGGCATTACGGAGCATAGCGATGCTGTTACGCTCGTAGTTTCGGAAGAAACCGGGAATATTAGTTATGCAAAAAATGGAAAAATACGTACGAATCTGCCCCTGGTAGAGGTGAAGCAATTGCTCACCGAAATTGTAACAGATCGTATCTGAGTATTATTGATTTTTCTTTTCCTTAGTTTCTTCGATACGAGCTTCAAATTCTTTAACGAGCTCCTCGGCACTTTTGCCAAGATGTTGTAGCTCGAGTTCCACATCGCGGCTCAGATTAGTATCCAGGTTTTTATATTTCTCCAAGTATTCGTTATACTTCACTTTTGCCTGATCGATATTGTGTAATATGTTATTATAAATGAATCCCTCTGTAAGCAGCGCCTTTGCCGCATAAGCCGACTCGGAAAAATCTTTTTGAATTTTTTCCAGAATCTGAACAGCCTGATCAGCCATTTTATGAGACTCTAATTGTTGGGCAGACTGAAACAACAATTTCGCCGCAAGCGAGTCTTTGGGGTGTTCATCAGCATATTGTTTAACCTCGGCAATGGTTTTATTTAGATATACCGTGTCAATATATCCTTGTTGAATTTTAAGACCAAGAGTATCAAACATCTTTTGAATGTCGGCATATTCTTTCTTCTTCTGAGTGCAGGATGTCATTGCAAACAAACCGATTACAATGAGCGAGTAAGTTAGGTAGCGCATATTTTTTTAACATTTTGGTTTTGGGGAAAGTTTAAAATTCCTTAACAGTTTTTTGGATGATCGCAATGCACTCGTGCAGTTGTTGTTCCGTTAAAACCAGTGGAGGTGCAAAACGAATTTTGTCACCGTGTGTTGGTTTGGCGAGTAACCCGTTTTTCATCAGTTCGATACAGAAATCCCAGGCATCTTTTCCATTGCGGGGTTTAACTACAATAGCATTCAGCAGGCCTTTGCCGCGCACCAAATTGATTAAATCCTGATCCATATTACGCAGGGCTTCCCGCAGTATGTTTCCAAGAAGGTATGCGTTTTCGGATAGGTTTTCTTTTTTTAAAACATCAAGTGCCTTCATCGCAACTGCACAGGCCAGTGGGTTGCCTCCGTAGGTGGATCCGTGCTGTCCGGGCTTTATCGTAAGCATAATTTCATCATCACATAAAACAGCAGAAACCGGAATAGTGCCGCCGCTGAGGGCTTTACCCAAAATTAGGATGTCCGGTCTCACCGCTTCATAATCACAGGCAAGCATTTTTCCGGTACGTGCCAGTCCGGTTTGGATTTCATCGCCGATAAATAGAACCTTGTGTTTCTCACAGAGTGCTTTGGCCTGTTTCAGGTATCCTTCATCCGGAACTACAACCCCTGCTTCACCCTGAATGGGTTCAAGCATAAATCCGGCAATGTTTTTATCCGACTCCAGAGCCTGTTCCAGAGCTTGTATATCATTATAGGGTATAATAACATAACCCGGCATAAAGGGACCAAATCCTTCGCGGGCACTTGGATCTGTAGAAAATGAGATGACGCCCGTAGTGCGACCGTTAAAATTTCCTTCACAGCAGATGATACGAGCAGAGTTGCCAGGCACTCGTTTTACTTCGTAGGCCCATTTGCGGCAGAGTTTGATAGCTGTTTCCACAGCCTCAACGCCGGTGTTCATCGGCAATACCTTGTCGTAACCGAAGTAGGAGGTGATATAGGCTTCGTACTCACCCAACAGATTGTTGTGAAACGCCCTTGAGGTTAACGTAAGTTTAGAAGCTTGAACAGTAAGTGCTTCTACTATTTCCGGATGACAATGCCCCTGATTTACAGCAGAATACGCCGAAAGAAAATCGTAGTATCGTCTTCCGTCGGTATCCCAAACGTAAACGCCCTGACCGCGTTCAAGCACCACCGGCAGAGGATGATAATTATGTGCGCCATACTTTTCTTCTAAATCAATCGGAGATAATTTTTGCAGTGTTGACATCGTGGTAATAATTAGCTTGCAAAGTTCATCAGAATTAAGGCCTTAAACAAATCCATATTTAAATCGTGTGGCTGTGCGTGGATAAATAGGTATTACTTCAGGTCGTCCTGAGAAAAGTAAAGGGGTAGCAATGTTTTTGCAGAGTCAATGCGGTAGATCTCACCGGTTTCCCCTTGTAAAATAAGTTGAATATTTTGCCGGTAAGCCATTTCATACTCCAGGATGGTTTGCCGGCATATACCACACGGTGCAACGGGCGTAGTGGTGAGCGTTTCGGCTTTAATGGCAATGGCCAAGGCTTTTACCTTTACATTAGGATATTGCGCAGAAGCCGACATTATGGCAACACGTTCCGCACAACTTCCAGCCGGGTAACTTGCATTTTCCTGATTACTGCCTATTACGACTCGGCCATTCTCCAGTAAAACGGCGGCGCCCACTTTAAAGTTGGAGTAAGGCGCATAGGCCGTTTGTGTGGCCTCATGGGCTTTTTGCAACAGTGAGCTCAGTTCAGCAGGTAATTCGTCCGCACGATCATATACCTGAATGTGTTGTTGATAGGTTAGTTCCCTCATAGTTAGGTTGGTTAAGATACGAATCTATTATCAGCACCAAAGTAACGGTTACATTTACAAAAAATTAACAACCCTACTTTTCCGATGTCGAAACACATTTTAGTTATAGGTGCCGGTCGTTCGGCCACGGTGTTGATACGGTATTTATTGGATCAGGCTGAAAAGAATCAGACCGAAATTACGGTTGCTGATCTACAGCCCGAGCTGGCGGCTTCTAAGGTGAACGGGCACCCAAGAGGCCACGCCATAGGCTTTTCGATTAATGCCCCCGATGCGGCTGAGATTATTGCCAGGCATGATGTGGTTATTTCGCTCTTACCTCCTGCATTGCACACCGAAGTGGCGCGTCATTGTCTGAACAGCAAAAAACATCTGCTAACGGCCTCTTACCTGAGTCCCGAATTGCGTACGATGGACGAAGAGGTGAAAAAGCACGGACTCCTGTTCATGGGCGAAATGGGGCTCGATCCGGGCATCGATCATATGAGTGCAATGGAAATCATACACCGCATCAAGGACGAAGGCGCAACAATTGAATCCTTTAAAAGCAGTACCGGTGGTCTTGTAGCCCCCGAATCCGATGACAATCCATGGAACTATAAAATAACCTGGAACCCGCGCAATGTGGTTATGGCGGGGCAAGGCACCGCACAGTTTATTCAGGACGGACAGGTAAAGTATCTGCCGTACCATCGTTTGTTTACTCAAACCGAAAAAATTAAATTGCCCGGCTACGGGCGATTTGAAGCCTATGCCAACCGCGACTCACTGGCCTACGAATCTTTATACGGCCTCGATGGTATCAACACCTTAATACGGGCAACCTTAAGACGCGAGGGCTATTGTGCGGCCTGGAATATTCTCCTTCAGTTGGGCCTTACCGATGATCAAATTAAAATACCGAATGCTTCAACACGTTCCTATAAGGAATGGCTTATGAGTTATCTGCCTTCTTCGGGCAAGAAATCAGCAGAGGCACGTGTGGCAGAATTATTCAGGCTCGGTGATCAGAGTCCCATTCTTAAAAAAATGAAGTGGATGGGATTATTTAGCAACGAAAAGATCAAACTGAATGAGCCTACAGCCGCTCAGATATTGCAACAATTAATGGAGCAGAAGTGGGTGATGAAAAAAAAGGATAAAGACATGATTGTTATGGTACATGATTTTATGATCAGAAAGAAGAAACATAAATATGCCCTCCGCTCTGCGTTAGTTGTTATAGGCGATAATTCGCTCGACACGGCAATGGCCAAAACCGTTGGCTTGCCCCTGGGTATGCTGGCGATGATGCTGGTGCGTAACGAGTGTCGGTTAACCGGTATTCACCTGCCTGTAATGAAAGAGGTCTACAAGCCGGTGTTAAAGGAATTAACGCAATACGGAATTGTGTTTACCGAGAAGCTCAGGACGGTGTAAAAGCAGAACATCTTTCCACAACGTTTCAGAGCCTGAAAAAAAATTTTAGTTTATTTGCGCACTTCAAGTTAACGAATCATATAGTAAAAAGACATGGCAAAAAAGAAAGAATCCGTTGTTGACAGTAAGGATTTATTGATCGTAGAGAGTCCGGCTAAGGCAAAAACGATAGAGAAATTTTTAGATAACAAATTTCTTGTTCGCTCATCATACGGACATATTCGTGATCTGCCCAAAAGCGATAAAGCAATTGATGTTGACAATAATTTCAAGCCCACCTATGAGATTACCGAGGAAAAAGAGGATGTAGTTAAGGAGCTGAAGAAACTGATGAAAGATGCCGGTGAGGTGTGGCTGGCAACGGATGAGGACCGCGAGGGTGAAGCCATAGCTTGGCACCTTTGCGAGGCTCTGGGCTTGAATGCAGAAAAAACCAAACGGATTGTATTTCATGAAATAACCAAAGGGGCAATTAAGAATGCAGTGGCCTCACCACGAACCGTGAACAAGGCTCTTGTTGATGCACAGCAAGCCCGTCGCATACTCGACCGCCTGGTTGGTTTTAAATTGTCACCGATACTATGGCGTAAAATATCCCGCGGCAGTCAAAACCTGTCTGCAGGTCGGGTACAATCTGTTGCTGTGCGAATCATAGTAGACCGCGAGCGGGAGATTAATGCTTTTAAGACAGCATCATCCTACAAAGTTGCGGCCTTGTTTCAGGGCGTAGATGCCTTTAAAAATAAAGTCACTATCAAGGCAGAACTGCCACAAAATAAACCTACTCAAAAGGATGCCGAGGCCTTTCTTCAGGGTTGTATCGGCTCAACCTTTACCGTTAAGGATGTGCAGAAGAAACCCGGAAAGAAATCTCCTCCTGCTCCATTTACTACCTCCACCATACAACAGGAGGCGGCCCGCAAGTTCGGTTTCTCTGTAGCACGAACCATGAACATCGCACAACGTCTTTATGAGAGTGGTAAGATAACCTATATGCGTACCGACAGTACCAACCTTTCTGAAACTGCCGTACAATCTATAAGCGCAGAGATCACGCAGAACTACGGCAATCAATACTTGCAAAACAGAACCTACTCCACCAAAACGGCCAATGCTCAGGAGGCTCACGAAGCCATACGCCCATCTTACATAGAAGAAAAGGAAATTGAAGGCGAGGCAGACGAGCAAAAATTGTACTCACTGATCTGGAAACGAACCATCGCCTCTCAGATGAGCGATGCCCAGTTGGAAAAAACGGCAGTGCGCATTGGTATTTCCAATCTGCCGCAGGAAGAACTTATTGCCAATGGTGAAGTATTGCTCTTCGATGGATTCCTGAAAGTATATATGGAAAGCAATGAAGACGATCAGGCTGAGGATACCACGGTAGGTCTTTTGCCCGATGTAAAGGCCGGCGAAGTATTGCGCCTGAGCGAGCTCACGGCCACGGAGCGTTTCAGTCGCCCGCCGGCTCGCTATAATGAAGCTTCATTGGTAAAAAAGCTGGAAGAACTGGGAATAGGTCGTCCGAGTACTTACGCCCCCACCATTAGTACCATACAAAAAAGAGGTTACGTAGAAAAAGCCAGCCGCGACGGAAACAAACGTAACTACACTACACTAACGCTGCAAAAGGATCAGATTATTGTAAAAACAGCTGAAGAAAATACCGGAGTGGAACGGAATAAACTGTTTCCAACAGACATTGGCATGCTGGTTAATGATTTTCTTGTAGCTCATTTTAACTCCATCGTCGACTTCAATTTTACTGCTGAAATTGAAAAAGAATTTGACGACATATCCAATGGTTTGATTACCTGGGAAAAAATGATCGGCAATTTTTATAAGCCTTTCAGTAAGAACGTAGAAGAAACCCTGGAGACCGCAGAGCGTGTTACCGGTGAGCGTGAACTCGGTATTGACCCTGCAAGCGGTAAAAAGGTGATTGCCCGTATGGCTCGTTTTGGCCCTATTGTGCAGATTGGTTCACCCGAAGACGATACTAAACCCCGTATGGCAGGTCTCCGGCCGGGAATGAGTCTGGAAACGATAACGATAGAAGATGCCTTAAAGCTGTTTGATTTGCCCCGAAAACTTGGTCAATTTGAAGACAAAGAGGTATCGGTTAACACCGGCCGTTTTGGTCCATATATTCTGTATGATGGTAAGTTTATTTCCCTTAAGAAAGGAATGGATCCTTATGAAGTCAGTATGGAACAGGCCATTGAACTTATCGACGAAAAACGAAACAGCGTAATCCGTGAGTGGAAAGAACAGGGTGTTAGTATCCTCGTTGGGCGCTTTGGCCCTTACATCAAATCGGGTAGGCTTAATGCTAAAGTGCCTAAAGACACTGAACCGGAGAAACTTACTCTTGAAGAGTGCCTGGAGCTATTGGAGGCCGCCAAGAATACACCACGTAAGGGTGGGGGATTCCGCTTCAAGCGCAAGGGTTAACTTGCGGCGCAACTGGTTTATTCAATTTCCTGAAGAGCCTGCATAAGCTCGTTGCACGTTTTTGGGTCTTTGGTTTTTGTTCGTTCAATACCTGCACGATAGGTGTGAACAGCCTCATCAGGGCGGTTCATTTGAAGGTACAGATTACCGAGGTGCAGATAGACACCAACATAGTCCGGATCATCAGTCACGATCAGTTGAAAATAACGGAGTGCCTCATCAGGCCGGTTTAGTTTATCATATTCCAATGCAATGGCGAACCGAAGAAATGAATCGCTCGGTTCTTCATTGAGCATCTCAAGCAGTTGATTCAGGCGTTTATCAGTATTCATACATCGCTCTCCTTTTTTTGAATATTTTTGTGCACAAACGTAATCATACCCGTTTAACCTTCTATGAAGATCTTAGTTTGCATCAGCAAAGTTCCGGATACCACCACTAAAATTGCCTTTACGGATAATAACACCAAATTTAATTCAGATAAAGTACAGTTCATCATGAATCCCTATGATGAATGGTATGCCCTGGTACGTGCCTGCGAACTTAAAGAAAAACACGGCGGAAGCGTAACGGTTATCAATGTTGGTGGTGCCGACAACGAACAGATTATACGTCGTGCCCTTGCTATTGGAGCCGATGATGCCGTTCGCATTGATGCCGAGCCTCAGGATTCTTTTTTTGTTGCTGAAGCCATTGCCGCCTATGCCGCAGACAAAGGATTCGACTTCATTCTTACCGGTAAAGAAACTATTGACTATAACGGATCGGTTGTTGCAGGCATGCTTGCCGGTTTACTCAACTGGCCTTTCATTTCGCTGGCCGTTTCGCTCGAAGTAGAAGGCAATACGGCCACCCTTGAGCGTGAGATTAGCGGTGGTAAAGAAAAATTACAGGTAAACACGCCCTTTGTAGCCAGTGCGTCTAAAGGGATGGCCGAAGCGCGTATTCCAAACATACGCGGTATCACGGCGGCTCGTACTAAACCACTTACCGTTATTGCTCCGGGTAATGCTACGGCGCTCACCACCATCAAATCTTACAAACTGCCGGCCGAAAAAACAGGTGTTAAATTGATTTCAGCGGATCACCCCGAACAACTCATAGATTTATTACATAACGAAGCAAAAGTCATCTAGTCCAAAATGTCCATTCTTGTTTTTGCAGAAGCAAATGCCAATAAATTCACTAAGCCAGCTTTCGAGGCCATCACCTATGCACGCCACGTGGCAACGGCCTCCGGCACCAGCGTTACCGCTCTGGTACTCGATGAGGTGCCTGCCGAAGAACGAGCGCAACTGGCTAAATACGGCGCCACAAAAATTCTGAACAACACCGATGCCCGCTTACGTCAGTTTGACTCGGGAGCCATTGCCTCGGCAATCGTGAAGGCGGTACAGCAGGAACAAGCCACAGCTGTAATCTTTACGGCAGGTTATGTATCTAAATCGGTTGCATCCATAGTGGCGGCTTCACTACGAGCCGGTTTTGTAGCCGGTGCTACGGCACTACCCTTGATTCAAGGTCAGGAGTGGATTATCAATAAAAATGTGTTCAGCGGTAAAGCGGTTGCTGAGTATGCAGTTAGCACACCCATTAAAGTAATCAGTATATTACCCAATTCTATTGCTCCGGAGCCTGCGGCGGCTGATGTAACTGAGTTGGACTTCAACCCCGGACTTGCCGACAGCGAGTTCCGGATTAAATCGATTGCCATCAACAAAACAAGTGGTAAAGTAGCACTCACCGATGCTGAACTCGTTGTTAGTGCCGGTCGCGGTATGAAAGGCCCCGAAAACTGGGGTATGATTGAAGAGATGGCTCAGCATATTGGTGCGGCAACAGCCTGCTCCCGTGCCGTAGCCGATCTGCACTGGCGTCCACACGAAGAACACGTTGGTCAAACCGGTCTTACTATTCGTCCAAACCTATACATTGCCGTAGGTATCAGTGGAGCCATACAACATTTAGCCGGTGTAAATGGCAGTAAGGTGATTGTGGTAATCAATACCGATGCCGAGGCTCCGTTTTTTAAGGCGGCCGACTACGGCATCGTTGGCGACGCCTTCCAGATTGTTCCTAAAATCAACGAAGCACTAAAGAAATTCAAAGCAGCTGCCCATTAAAAAATATGTTTCCTTATGCGAAAAATTGAATTGAAGGTTGTAGCGGTTTCACATAGTTTATCTCAGTCGCACGGCTATGCCCTCGTATTGTCGGAGGAGTCCGGCAACCGGCGCCTGCCCATCGTGATTGGTGGTTACGAGGCACAGTCTATTGCGGTTGCCTTTGAGAAGATGTCGTCGCAACGTCCGATGACCCACGATTTAATCAAGAACCTGTGTACCGAGTTTGATATTAAACTCAAGGAAGTCATCATCAACAACCTCAACGACGGCATATTCTTTTCGAAACTTATTTGCGAACAAAAGGGCAACACCGTAGAAATCGACTCGCGCACTTCTGACGCCATTGCCATGGCACTGCGTTTTGATGCTCCCATTTATACCTATGAATTTATTTTAGATCAGGCGGCGCTGAGTATTGAAAATGAGGGCGAGCGAAGCACCTCTTATCTTACCGGAATAACACCGGCGGCATCCAATCCTGACGACATTACTAAAAAATCTACAGCCGAATTGCAGGAACTGCTCAATACCTATCTGGAGAAAGAAGAGTATGAGAAAGCTTCGGCGGTTCGCGACGAATTGCAGAGACGCTCCAAGTCGTCGTAAGTGAGGGAATGGTTGGCAGTTTGCCTTAGCGTCATTATTGTTCAAACCAGCATAACTAACTCAGCGTTTGTATTCAGGGTGCCAACTACAATAGCATTTTGTTCATATTTGTTTCCTATCGATACAGCTTGCTGTCGGCTGATGCCAAGAACCAAAACACTTTTTTCGGGCTCCCATTCAGGATCGGTTCCAACACCTTCTCCGGCAAAGAGGGGATAATTAGTTAGATCTGCCAGCAGTTGTATATGGCGTTCATCATTACGTTCAGGATTGGTTGGCATGGAGTAGGGATTCCAGGCAGTTATATATGCCCATTCGTTAACACCATACGTCATCAGTAAGTCATCCAGATCCTTATTCGATTGTCCAATCAGTATCGTAAGCTTTGGTTCATACACGGTGAATCTTGTACTTGTGTAAGCCTGAATAAGTGCATCCATTTTCATAAGTGAGTATTAACTTAAGCGCAAGTTATTCAAAATATCGGTTTGTGGTATAGACTGATAAGACAAGGAAAATACAACCTTTAAGATTGGCTTATCTGTTTTCATTGAACAAATACGTATCAACTCTTAATAATATTATTGGCACAATTATCGTTTATACAGAAATTTAACACGTTTAATGTGTACATCAGTGTCACCGGTTCGTTTTATATTGTTGCTTTGGCTCATCAGCAGTGCACGTAACATAGCCCTGGCTCAACAAATGGAGGGTAAACTCCTTCCGACCATTACGGTAAATAATGTTGAGTATCCGGTGGCTTCGCTACCTAATGTAACCATCATCTCCAAGCGCACCTTTGCCGATCAGGTATCGCAGTATAAGTTCAATCAGCTTAAGAAGAATTTACTGGTGGTGTATCCTTATGCGGTGCGAGCTTCTACCTTATATAATGAGCTGAACGAGGCCCTTTCTGAAAAAAATAAACGCAAGGATCAGCGGAAATATATTAAACAGAAACAGAATGAACTTGAGAAGGAATTTACCGAGCCCCTGAAGAATCTTACTACAACCCAGGGCGAACTGCTGGTTAAATTGATTTCACGCTATACCGGAAAGAGTGTTTATGATCTGATCAGTGATTATAAAAATCCTATGTCTGCCTTTTTATGGAATGGTGCAGGTAAAATGTGGGGTTACCACCTGAAGGAAGTGTATAAGCCGGAGGAGAACCGTGATATTGAAATTATTATGCGTTCGGTAGAGAATCAGTATGTACGCTGATTAGGTAATATGTGATGAATCAGGCGGTTCACATCCTGCTGCATCATACAGTTAAAGTGTTTTTTGGGACAATCATGGTGGCCTAATTTGGAACAAGGTCTGCAGGAAAGAGATACCCCGAAATCGGTCGCACGTGCCTTAGCGTCTTTTGGATAATAGACTCCCATTCCAAATGCAGGTATGGTGTTCCCCCAAAGTATGCTGATGTCTTTTTGACAGGCGGCGGCAATATGCATCATACCGGTATCGGCAGTGATGACGTGTTTGGCGCGTTCAATCAGGCTTGCACTTTGATTAATGCTATACAATCCACAGGCGTTATATACGCTAAGCGGGAACTCACGGGCCAGTTCGTCGCCCATACCTTTTTCTTCGCGCCCACCAATGAGTATGATGGGGCATTTTAGTCCGGCGCAAATTTCCTGAGCTTTTTGTAAGGGTATGCGTTTGGTGTAATACGTTGCACCCAATACGAGGGCTACATAGCCGTGAAGGTGGCTTAAGGGTAAATCCTGCAGGGGTACCTGTTCCGACTGATGAATGAAGTAATCGAGGCCGCGACCATCGTTCGTGATACGGAGCGGTGCACAGGTTTGCAGATAGCGGTCAACTACATGTTTTTTAGGCATTACATTCCATTTCAGATTTACGGTTAACCACTTACGTACATTCAGTTTTTTAAATGTATAGGATGTGGCATCCAGGTTCCAACGGATCCAGAATGAACGCAGGTTGTTGTGCAGATCGATGATGTAATCAAAACGTTCCTGCCGCAACTGATTGATGAGTGCATCCAGTGAGTCGTCGAGCACATGAATCTTATCAAGGTATGGGTTATAGCGCAGAAGGCCATAAAAGGACTTCTTGGTTACGTAGTGCAACTCGCAATTCGGCAACTGCTTCTTGAGGCAACGGATTACCGGTGTGGTTAATACAATATCACCAATAGAACTGAAGCGTATGATGAGGACCTTAGGCATTACGGACACTCAATAATAGCAAAATCTCCGATAACGGATTTTAGTTCATTGAACCGGTTTGCAGGAACTGATAATGTAAAGCGGATTTCTTCTGCTTCGGCATTTACCGTAAAAGGTATTTTTCGTTGCTTCAGCAATTTCATAATGTCAAATTGCCTTTCATAAGCGCAACGGATGCAACAAGCGGTTTCAAGCTGTCGGGTAATAATTGAGGCGGACTGCAAGGCTTGTCTAGAAGCACTTTTGTAAGCCTGTATTAAACCGGGTACGCCAAGCAGAGTTCCTCCAAAATAGCGTACCACAACGATCAACAAGTTGGTCAATCCAAACGAATCAATCTGTCCAAGTATGGGCTTGCCGGCGCTCCCCGATGGTTCACCATCATCCTGCGCTCTCCAGTTATTTTTATCAGTGCCGATACGAAACGCATAACAATGATGCACCGCTTTGGGATGTTCAGCTTTTAGCATGGTGAGTTGTTGCTGTATGGCTTCGGAGGTATCAACCGGAAAAGCATAGGCAATAAAACGACTTCCTTTGTCTTTATATTCCGCAATGCTGATTCGTTCAATGGTTTGATAGGAATCAGGATGCATAAGCCATGATCAGAATAGCAAGAACTGATAAGGCAAGTCCTGTCTTATTCAGCAGGCTCATCTGTTCTTTAAATAGGATATAGGCCATGATCGCAGAGAAAGCCACCACACCAATATTGTTGATCGGAAAGATGATACTGCTATCCCATCCGGGCAACTGTAAGGTTTTGAGCAGGAAGTAGATAGAAAAATAATTTGGCACACCGAGTATAATGCCGGCAAGTATCGACTTTGGTTGGAATTCTTGTTTCTTCACAAGGATAACATAGAGCAACATCAGCAGACCTATGGTGGCGGCAAATG
>BJGO01000056.1 GCA_014190535.1 Bacteroidota bacterium
TTACTTTCCAGTTCACCTAAACGCTTGTAGGTACATTTTAAAAATTCCTGACCACGAGAACCGCTACCACGATTATCAAAGCAGGCAATAATATACCCTTTTTGACACAGAAAATTCAAATTCATATCACGTGAACTACTGAACGAATTTAATACCTGCTGATCGCCGGGGCCACCATATACGTGCACTAAAACCGGATATTTTTTTGTGGGATTAAAATCTGTTGGTTTCATGATCCATCCGTTCAGTTCAACTCCCTCAGGTGTTTTCATTTTTATAAATTCACGACGGGAATAATTAAACTCACTTAGTGTTTTTTTCAGTGCCTGATTATCTTCCAATATTCGCAATGAATTACCATCAGCTTTGCATAGAGCATATGACCTAGGTGTCGATGCATCCGATGACTCAAGCATAAAAAAGGTAAAGGCCTCATTGAAGGAGGCCGAATGAAACCCTGGAGCCGGACTAAGATTTTTCTTTCCCGTGCCATCCAGTTTTATAGAATAAACATGACGCTCAAGCGGCGATAATTCCGCACTTTGATAATACACAACCTTGTTCTTTTCATCGCATCCATAAAATGTTTTTACATCCCATCTGCCTTTGGTAATCTGTTTGTATAATATACCATCAGCACGATAATGATAAATATGATTAAAACCATCAGCCATACTTACCCATAGGAATGAACCATCTTTCAAAAAAGTGAGATGATCTTCAATTTCGATATAGTATGGGTTCTTTTCAGTGAATAATGCACTGGCAGTTCCGTTTGTTGCATCACATAAAAGTAATTCCAGTTCATTTTGCAATCGATTCAGTCTGGTAACACACAACTGATTGGCATTTTTCCATTTAATGCGCGGCACATAATAATCAAACTTTGATATGCGCATCTCATTTTTTGAACCCTTTACGATGTCGTAAACCCAAACGCTTACATCAGCATTTTTTTCACCCACCTTAGGATACTTGTATTCATAGTTCGTAGGATACTGGTCGCGATAATAATACTGCAGGGTATATAAAGGTACTTTCGATTCATCAAAGCGAATCCATGCGATACGTTTGGAATCGGTACTCCATTCAAAAGCACGGCTGAACGAAAACTCTTCTTCATAAACCCAATCAGGGATGCCGTTTATGATCTCATTTTTTTTGCCATCGAGTGTTACCTGAGTTTCAATACCGGTAAGTAAATCTTTAATAAAGAGATTGTTTTCTCTGACAAAAGCAACAGCATTACCATCCGGAGAAAAGGTTGCCTCTTGTTGTGATCCTTTTTCAGATATCTTGAGTACTTTTTTTTCAGCCAAATCAAACACTAAATAATCTGCAACTGTGCTATGCCTGTATATAGACCGTATATTCGTTGCCAGCATAAACCGGGTGCCGGATGGATTCCAAATAACATCATCAGCAGATCCGGGCGCCTGATCACCAAAACTATTTTTAAGTTCTGCCTCGGTTACAAGTTGCTTGTTTTTTTTACCGGTAGCAAAATCAAAAAGCCATAAGCCTTTTTCCTTTTCGATGCCGTCATTTACATACTGCACATAACTAGTTCCATCCTGCCAGGGATGAAATGATGCGGCGCCTTTTTCTCTGAACGTTCCGTAATACCAAACGTCATTCAGTGTGATCTCTTTTTTTTGTGACTGTGCTGTTTCTTCAAAATATATCAGGAAACAAAGTACCGGGATGATGTATTTAGTCATTAAGGTCATATTGCAAATGAATGTTTTTTTTAAATCAATGATAGTATTTAAAGCGAGATGATGAGTACTTCGGTACGTCTGTTCTTTGAACGGCCCTCCTCGCTTGTATTGTCTGCAACCGGTTTTCCGGAGCCATACCCTTTAAAGTTAAGTCTCGACGCCTCGATACCGGCTTTTACTAGTGCCTCGTATACGGCTTCTGCCCTACTCTCGGATAGTAGTTGATTGGCAGATGCTGAACCGGTATTATCCGTGTGACCGCCAATTTCAATTTTTGCTGTTGGATTGTTTTTAAGAAACTGCACAAGCTTTTGCACCTCAACATCTGATTCAGGTTTCAGTACGGAAGCATTGACATCAAAAAAAATATTGCGTAATACCACAGAACTGCCTAAACTGACCGGCACTAAATCAATATTGAGTATGAAGGGATGCTCCGCATCAACTTCCTGAAGTAATTCAAAATGTTCAGAGTGAAATAAATAACCGGGCTTGGAAACCGTAAAAGCATAGCTATATCCTGTAGGTAAACTATGAAAAAATTGTCCGTTGCCTCCACTACTTACCGTGGCAATACTTTTTGATGTTTTCAGATCGATTAACTCAACACTTGCCTGAATGGGATTGCCACTGGCTTTATCCTTTACCAATCCCTTTACATAAGTAACCGGAACCGGTCTAAGGGCTTCAGGCAAGTCAAACATATATAAGTCAAGATCCGTTCGTCCATCCGGCGTGGATGAATAATACGCCTTTTTCCCATCAGCACTAACAACAAATGCCGTATTATCCCCTCTGGTATTTATTGGGTATCCCAGATTTACAGGTTCTGACCATGAACCGCCCAACTCCCGTCTACTAACGTAAATATCAATGCCTCCCATACCCGGTAAACCATCCGAACAAAAATACAGGGTTTTATTATCCGGATGAATATAGGGATAGCCCTCATCAAATGGTGTATTGATTACTGCGCCTAGATTTTCAGGTATACCCCACTTTCCATCGGCACCTTTATGAGAAACAAAAATATCCCGCAACCCATAGGTGCCCTCCCTATTACTTGCGAAATATAAATCGTTGCCATCGGCTGAAATACTAGGCTGTGACTCCCACGTAGTAATCGATACCGGATAACCAAGGTTACGTATTGAAGACCATCCATCGCCATTGCGCTGTGCGGTATATAAATCGCACGATCCATAACCGCCCTTGGCATTACAAACCGTAAAATACAAGGTATTACCATCTGCACTTATTTTTTGCGCTCCTTCGTTATTGGGTGTATTCAAAGGAGAACCCACATCACGTGCCAATGACCAATTTGTATTCCTGTATGAACTGATATAAAAATCTTCCTGATGTCGGCTTCCGCTAACAACATTTCTATTAAATATAAGTATGCTGTTGTCGAGTGATACTGACGGACTGTATTCATCCATTGTTTTAGTATTAACACTGTCGCCTAAATTTATTGGGTTGAACGGAACCGGATTTTTTAGGGCTTTACGTGAGAATAAGGAATTCGCCATTAGTCGCTTAACATCGACAACCCAGGCCGAGTAGGGATCTTTCGACTGTATAAATTTGGTGCCGTTAGAAATGCACTCATCATAATCTTCTGTATTCCAGCTTGACACACTCAGTAAGTAGTAGGTCTTAGTTTTATATGTTGGATTCAATCGCAAGACAGTCTGAAAGCAAGGTTTGCTCTGTTTATATTGTTCCATAGTGAAGTAAACTTCACCGAGCATCTGCCAGGAGTCGATACAGGAGGAATCTTCTTTTATTGCTTTTTGAAGAAAGGTGATTGCATCATTGAGGTTATTAACCAGGATAGCTCCCTTAGCGTCACCTATTAATTTCTGCACTTTATTAGAAGCGGTCTTTTCGGTTGTGTAGGATTGCGATGACGATTGCAGAGCAGATGCCATTAAACCAATCAGCAGAAGAATTATCTTGTTCATCAGGGTATATTCATGTATTTGTGCGTCTGTAACGAAATACGCCAACGCGGATTGTCTTTTACAAAATCTATGATTAAGGGCAACATTTCTTTTTCGCGACTCCATTCAGGTTGCAGTAATAATATGGTTTGCTCATTCGTATGCTTGGCATTTTTAATTGCCCAGTCCAAATCGCTTTTATGGTAAACGATCACTTTAAGTTCATTCGCCTGATTCATCACTTCGGGTAATGGTGCCTTGAATTTCTTAGGTGATACACAAATCCAGTTCCAATTTCCACTTATTGGGTAGGCTCCTGATGTTTCCAGATGAGTATGCTTACCCAAAGCAAGAAGTTCGTTGGTTAGTTCCGCTAAATTATACATCAATGGCTCTCCACCCGTAATTACAACAAGACGTGCCGGATATCGGTTGACCTGACTAATAATTTCCGTTATCGATAGTTTGGAATGTTTCTCGGCCTCCCAGGAATCTTTTACATCACACCATACACAACCAACATCGCAACCACCCAGGCGAATAAATACTGCCGCCTGCCCCTGATAAACCCCTTCGCCCTGAAGGGTGTAAAACAATTCCATTACCGGCAGATCGTTTCTCAAGAGTACGATTCAAATTTTAGGCTTGCAGAATGCAGGGTATTGAGCATTAAGGAGGCAATGGTCATTGGGCCTACGCCGCCCGGCACAGGAGTAATCCAGGAGCACTTGTCTTTGACGAGATCAAAGGCTACATCGCCTTTGAGTGCGTAACCGCTTTTTTTACTGATATCGGGCACTCGGGTAGTACCAACATCAATAACAACGGCACCTTCTTTTACAAAATCGGGAGTAACCATTTCCGGTTTACCAATAGCCGCTATCAGGATATCTGCCGTACGACAAATTTCAGGAAGGTTCTTTGTTCGACTGTGACATAGAGTAACTGTGCAATTTCCGGGGTATGAAGATCGGCTCATCAACACACTCATGGGCTTACCTACGATATCACTTCTGCCAAGCACCACGCAATGCTTTCCTTCGGTATCAATCTTATAATATTCAAGCAGAAGCAGTATACCCTGAGGAGTAGCCGGAATGTGACAAGGCAATCCTTTCATCATCAACCCGGTATTTAAAGGATGAAAACCATCCACATCTTTCTGAGGATGTATGGCCATAATAACGTGATGTGGATTAATCTGTTTGGGTAAAGGCATTTGGACTAATATGCCCGTAATATGATCAAGACCATTCAACTCCCTGACCTTGGCAATGAGTTCCGCCTCGCTCACCTCTGCCGGATATCGGATCAGCGATGAACCCATACCAACCGTTTCGCAAGTCTTCATTTTCGATGCCACATAGGTTTCACTCCCGCCATCGTGGCCGACTAAAATAGCGGCAAGATGCGGAATGTTTAATCCGGACTCTTTTCGGCGGGTAATCTCAAAAGCTATTTGCTGTTGAATATGTAAAGAAACTGCTTTGCCATCGATGCGTTGCATACTCAAATTTGAACAAAAATATTAAAAGCATTTTTGGTACTGCTCATGACAATTCACTTTGCTAATTTTCGCCTCATTCTTTTTACAAATATGCATACCTACTTTACCCTATTCTTACAACTATTTGCCGGTATTTGTTTAGCGCAAACCACAGTGCCAAAGACCGATATCTATTTAATACCCATACTAAATGACAAGGGCGTGATTACATACGGCGACGGATTTAAATTAAACACCCCCGGGCATTATAATAATCAGCCCATATTCAGCACGAATTCAAAGTCGTTATACTTTAGCTGTATCAGTGACAGCTTCAAAGCCGAGATTTTTGAATGCGAATTAAAAAAGTTTGAAGTCACCCGATTCATCAACGCTCCCGGAACCGCTGAATATTCCTTACAATATACTCCCGACTTAAAGAATTTTTCGTTTGTTCGGGTTGAGGGAGATGATAAAACGCAGACTCTTTATCGCTATAACCCAAAGTCGAAAGAGAGCAAAGCACTCACGGCCAAAGATTTGCAGGTTGGATACTATTGCTGGAACAATCCACAATCGCTCATGCTATTTTTACTTCGAGGTGAAAAAGAATTTGAACTGATACGATATCCTCTGGATGTTGGTGAAATCAAAATCATCGACCAAAAACCCGGGCGTTGTTTATGGCGCAATCCTCAGGATGGAAATATTTATTATGTTCGAAAAAACTCGGCATATACGCTAATGCAATATAATCCGGCGAATGAACTTCCCGGCGAATTTGAAAAAATGCCTGAAGGCACGGAAGATTTTATCATTACTTCAAGCGGCGCTTTTATGTGCGGCAAAGAGGGCAAACTACTTCAGTTGGATATTACTCAGGGCTCTTGGAAAGAAATTGCAGACTTCAGCAATAAGCCGTATGCCAATTTTTATCGATTAGCCGCAAGCCCCGACGGACAATGGCTCGCACTGATTGTTTATCAAAATGAAAAACCATAATACCTATGAAAACGTTTCTACCGGCACTACTGTTGATTGCCACTTTTGCTCAGGCACAAAATAATCTGCCTAATACAGATGTCTATTTGGTTAATATCGAGCTAAAAGACTCGGTGCTTACCACAAAGGAAACTACACCAATTAGCACAAGTAAGTTGTACGACAATCAACCGTTTTTTTCATTTGATGGGTACTCTATACTTTACAGCTCGGTGCAAGAGGGCGTTAACCCCGACATCTATCTTTATTCCACACAATCGAACTCCGGCTATCCATTTTTTGAGAGCTACAACGAAAGTAAATTCTGGCCTCAATATACTGCTGATGGTTTAGGTTACAGTATCGTAAATCGGGGTGAAGACGGAAAACAAATGCTATGGAAATATTTTAACGATGCCCGTACTCCGATAAATGTAGTTCCCACAGTAACCGATATAGGAAATTATTGCTGGATTAGTGATGAGTATCTTATTTATCGCCGGGAGCTAAATATTCCTACTTTAAATATCCTTAACCTAAAAACAGGTGAGACAAAAACCATTGCTGAAGGTGTAGGCGTATCGCTGGCAAAAGTACCCGGCGAAAAGTCCGTGTACTACATCAAAACACAACAAGATAAAAGCTATCTGATGAAATATCAGATCGAAGAAAACAAGAGCACTGAAATCATTAATTTATTTAATGGAACTGAAGATTTCTGCACAACAGTATACGGCGATGTATGGGTAATACGTGATGGATCCATTTACTCCTATATCAATGGTAGCAAACGACTGACTAAAATATACACGTTTACAAATGATATTCTTAAAAACACTTATCGCATTGCGTTAAACAGAACCTTGACTCAAATGGCTGTGGTTGTAAAAACAACCAACTAATTTGTCTCCGTTTATTCTTTAGGGTCGATGATTATATTAAATAGTCCAATAAACTGATTACCATACGACTTGTGCTTTTGTAATTTAAAAATAGTACTGTAAGTACAATTCAATTCTATCATCGGATTTTAGTAAAAAAAACATCACCCTGGGATTATCAAGTGGCACTGTTCCGGGAAAATATTTCATATACGCCATTGGAGTTGTGTCCTCTCCCAGCATCGTATCAGATCTACTGAAATTCCTACGGATACCCACTAATGTATTATAATCATTATGACATTCACTAAATGCCGGATACTCTTCATCGGTAACATAATCCAATGAATCGAGTGACATGCCGATTAATGCTGCACATTCATGAGCATAGAACATTTCGTTACTATCCAGAGCCTCCTCCAACATAGCCCGACTGTTAATTATGCCTCCAAATTGAGCTTGAGAAGAGAGCGTAATGAGCAAATGCAATACAGTTAAACATAGGTACAAGCGCATAAGCATTTGTTTTATTGTTTAACCACTATTCTTCATAAATATTGTAAACGATACAGGCACTAAACGATTTTTTTCGATTTGTTGAGAAGAATGTAAAAACAGATAGCCGGCTATTTAACCCGGCAAATCAACAATCATAAATTGTTAACGACTATAACTAGAATCTATCACAAGCAAAAAAGTGTACGCGCTTAATCGTTCAACTTGAGCACTGCTAAGAATGCCTGTTGCGGAACTTCAACGGAACCAATCTGTCGCATGCGTTTCTTTCCTTTCTTCTGTTTTTCCAAAAGTTTGCGTTTACGGGAAATATCACCGCCATAACATTTTGCCGTTACATCTTTACGCATAGCGCTGATGGTTTCACGGGCAATAATTTTTGCACCGATTGCGGCCTGGATGGCAATAACAAATTGCTGACGAGGTAATAACTCTTTTAATTTTTCACATATTTTTTTACCAAAGTCATATGCATGATCACGATGTATCAATGCAGAAAGAGCATCTACATTTTCGCTGTTCAATTTGATATCAATCTTTACCAAGTCGCTCGGACGGTAATCCAGTGGATGGTAATCAAATGATGCATATCCCTTTGATATGGATTTCAGTTTATCGTAAAAATCAAAAACGATCTCGGCCAATGGCATTTCAAACACCAGTTCAACACGAGAGGGTGTCAGGTAGGTCTGATTTTTGAGTATACCCCTCTTGTTCAGGCAAAGGCTCATAATATTTCCGATAAACTCCGGTTTACAAATGGTCGATGCAGAAATCCAGGGTTCCTCCACACGGTCAAGTTTGGTAGGTTCGGGTAATTCACTGGGATTGTTAACCTGAAGTTTGGTACCATCGCTGAGGTAAGCAAAGTAAGACACGTTAGGGACAGTTGTGATAACGGTCATATCAAATTCACGATCCAGACGTTCCTGAATAATTTCCAGGTGAAGCATACCAAGAAAGCCACAGCGAAAGCCAAATCCAAGTGCGGCCGAGCTTTCCGGCTCAAAGGTGAGGGAGGCATCGTTTAACTGCAACTTCTCAATAGACTCCCGAAGCATTTCATAATCATCAGTATCTACAGGATAAATACCTGCAAATACCATAGGCTTTACTTCTTCAAAACCTTTAATCGGTTCCAGCGCAGGCTTGCTTACTGTTGTAATGGTATCGCCTACTTTAACCTCGTTGGAATTTTTGATTCCGGTGATGATATAGCCTACGTCGCCCGTTCGAATGATATCGCGCGGCGATTTATCCAATAGCAACACACCTATTTCGTCGGCTACGTATTCGCCTCCGGTGGAAAAGAATTTTACTTTATCGCCTTTCTTTAGCTCCCCATTAAAAATCCTAAAATAAGCAATGATGCCACGAAACGAATTAAACACAGAGTCGAAGATTAAGGCCTGAAGCGGAGCCGTGGGTTCTCCCTTTGGAGGCGGTATGCGTTCAATGATAGCCGTTAAGATCTCCTCAATTCCAATTCCTGTTTTACCACTCGCCAACAGAACATCCTCGCGCTTGCAACCAACCAGATCTACAATCTGATCTTTGGTTTCTTCAATCATAGCACCATCCATATCAATTTTATTGGCGATGGGAATAATTTCGAGCCCGTTATCAATAGCCAGATAAAGATTGGATATCGTTTGAGCCTGAATACCCTGAGCCGCATCAACCAATAAGAGCGCACCTTCGCAGGAGGCTATGGCTCTGGACACCTCATAGCTGAAATCTACGTGGCCGGGTGTATCGATGAGATTAAGGATATACTCCTGCCCGTTATGAATATGTTTCATCTGGATGGCGTGGCTCTTGATGGTAATACCTTTTTCACGCTCAAGGTCCATGTCGTCTAAAACCTGAGCCTGCATCTGACGCTCGGTGATGGTTTTGGTAAACTCCAATAAACGGTCCGCAAGGGTGCTTTTCCCGTGGTCTATATGTGCAATGATGCAAAAATTTCTGATGTGCTGCATAATCAAATGCAAAGATACGGGATAAACGCCGCGTTCAACCGATAAACCCTAAAATTGATGATAGGTTAATAGATATCATCAGACAAGAAGCTGAATGATCGCCTCTGCTGCTTTTCGCCCATCTATAGCCGCACTCACTATTCCTCCGGCATATCCTGCGCCCTCTGCACAAGGATACAAATTCAAGATGTCGATATGTTGCATTTTTTCATTTCGCGGAATTCGAACCGGTGAGGATGTACGGGTTTCGAAACCAACAACTACGGCATCACTGGTAAGGTAACCATGCATCTTACGGCCAAAGTCAATAAAGCCCTGTTGTAATCGTTTACCAATATTCAACGGGAGCAATTCCGATAACATATTTGATGTTATACCGGGCTGATAAGAACATGCAGGCAGTGTGGCCGAAAATTGTCCGAGCACAAAATCAGTAAGTCGCTGAGCCGGTGCGGCCTGTGATTGCCCACCACTGCGCCACGCCGTATATTCTAAATTTTCCTGCAGGGCTATTCCTGCAAAAACACCGTGGCTTTGATAATCCCGTAAATCATCCGGTTCCACACTTACCACAATGCCGCTGTTTGCATATGGATTATTTCGCTTACTTGGCGACCAACCATTGGTAACCACCTGGTAGGGTTGTGTTGCACACGGAGCGATAATACCACCCGGACACATACAAAAAGAATAGACACCGCGATCAAAGGATTGTGTAACCAAACTATATGATGCGGCCGGCAAATACTGTCGTACATCTTCAATTTCTTTATCTGTATTACAATGATATTGAATACGATCAATCAGCGACTGAGGATGTTCTACCCGAACACCAACGGCGAATGATTTTGGCTCAATAGCAATCTGATGCTTGTGGAGCAAACGAAATATATCCCTTGAGGAGTGACCGGTTGCCAGGATATAAGCCTCAGCGCTGTATTGTGTTGTAATCCCTGTAAAATTTCCGGAGTGATCTACAGCCTCCGCAATAATGCCTTGCAGTTTACCGGAGTGAAGCACTAATTCGGTAATACAAGTATTAAAATGAATCTCGCCTCCCAAAGTCAGTATCTTATCTCGCATGGATTGAATAATCTTTGGAAGTTTATTCGTTCCAATATGTGGATGAGCATCAACGAGTATAGACATGTCGGCACCAAACTCTACGAATCGAAGCAACACATCCATAATATTACCCCGTTTATCACTTCGGGTATAAAGTTTACCATCGCTATACGTGCCCGCACCACCCTCGCCAAAGCAGTAATTGGAATTCGGGTTTACGCGATGCAATTTATTAATCGCCGCCAAATCACGACGACGCTCTCTGACATCTTTGCCACGCTCCAGAATAATAGGTTTTATTCCGGCTTCGAGCAGTCGTAATGCCGCAAATAACCCTGCAGGCCCTGCTCCGATGATGATGACTGACTTAGCCGATAAAACAGCACGATAAGCAGTTTCATCTTGCCGCTTCTCTATAAATGGTTCATCAACAAATACTTCAAGTCGAAGATTGACATAAATTTTTTTTTGTCGGGCATCGAGTGAACGCCGCAATAAACGAATATGTTCTATCCGCTGTTCCTGAACTCCAAGATGAACAGATGCCGCTCTTTTCCAAGCATGCGTATCGGAATAGGCTACGGCAGGTAATCGTACGTTAAGTTGATGAATCAAAACGACTTAGTCCTCTTTACCTTTTTCACCAACAAAGTAATCGTCTTTGTCTTTGAAGAGAACGTTGAAGGTAGTCAGCGTTCCGTAAATACGTGTAATATATTGCTGAAGATTAACCTTGTCTTCGTCGCTTAGTAATTTATGTGCATTAATTTGTTGCTCCATCACCCGGAGCCTGTCGCGAAGCATAACTATTTTATGAAAAAATATATCAATTGGAATTTCCTTTGACTTAATGGTATTATTCGCAGACTTAATTTCCAATACCCCACCCTTCCATTTTTCGCCAAGCGGTACAATCTCCTGAACGCCGGCCCATTGCCTCAATATGCCGAGTAAAGATTTTTCAACGTCGCTGATGGTCTCCACTTCGGGATTCACATTTTCGGCGTGCAGGGTTTCCAGCATTGGATCATCTTTTGCAATCTCGTGGGTGCCCTCATCCAGAAATGTAATCAAATAGGTATCGTACTTATTGGCAATGACAACCCCTTGGCCCATTCGGGCGTGCTGAACTCTTGATCCCGCACCTAAATGCATGTCGATATTCATATTGATGTAGTTCTATGAGCTGTCAAATCTAATTGGGTTTAGATTTTAGACAAACCGAACTGTTAACATCATAGGCTGAACTGTGTATAGGCCTTATTTCTTTTTAGGCGGCTCGGCAAGTAATTCCATGCGGGCCACAAAGCTGTTCTTTTTATTTTCGGAGCCTACATTGTACTGATAAACCTTTCCATCCTCTGATTTGGTTCGGCGCTTGTCGGGGTCAATAGCGCCAAGTGCTGTAATAAAGGCTCGGTTGCCTGAGGCAATCTGCAGGTTATTATTTTGATAAAAGAAGTAGTACCAGTTATCATCATCACCCGGAATGTACAGACTTAAAAAATCACCGGTCTTCTTGTAGCCGAATTCGAGGTAGGCCTTTTGAATAAGGCGATTAACAGATGTTGTACCCACATAGGCAACACCAATAGGCCCAATATTGCGGAAGCTTCTGCTTTCTGGATCCCAAACCATATTTAAATCGGTAAGAAACATAGCAAATGGAGCATTCTCAGGACGCTTATAGGTACCTTCTTTATTCATCTGGGCTGTAAAAGACTTATCATCCTTGGGGTCAACAAATTCGGGAATACTCAACTGAAATTCATCACTGAAATAATCCACATCCTCTTCACCGAAATTATTACTCAATATCGATTTACCTAAATTCAACAAAAGATCCTTATCCATATCAAAGGAAATGCCCATAAGTAAGTTAAGCAGATATTCATTCTTTTTTACATCGGTGTTTATCGTGCCGGCGGATTTTACATCTACAAGTCCGAAGTTCAGACCAAAGTCCATTTTACCTTCGCCATATACCTTTCCGCTTACATCATTGTATTTGAAAATATTGCCCCGTTTATCATCCTGAAGAATTTTTGATTTGTTGCCGGCAATAAACTCTTTGGTAGTTTCATCATAAAACACAATACCATTAGCTGTGAAAATATTACGATCTTTTATACTGCGTTTAGCATTAAAGAATGAGGTGTACAAATCGGCCGAATCGGCATAGAATACAATGCCGGTAGTTACCGGTTTCTTTGACATATTCTCCGGATCGGTATAATAGATGAGTGTTGAGTCCGGAGTAAACTCATTTTTAATTGAAAACCAATCTACTCGTATGTTTGGATTTTGCACCTGAAGGCGCGCATAGCCATCGAACTTAAGCGGCTGATAACTTGCGGTTATATCCACCTTGCCCTGATATTGCACTTTAGGTATCACCGTAAATTTCAAACTGGTATCGATGCGTGTTTTAGCGTAAGTCCTCAGATTTTTATTATCATCTTTCAAAAAACTGATTTCCTGGAAGGGGATTTTCTGTTTTGTTCCTGTGGCGCTTACAAAATCATAAGTACCATTTGATTTATAGCTATTCCTACCATAGATATTTGTTGTGCAATTATAAAACTTGTGAAACTCTGTAATTGTATCGGCTATAATGGTGGAATTATTCAGCGTGCGCATAACAGCTCCCGGCTCAATAACTACTTTATTACTGTCAGGATATACTTTAGCATCTATAACAGCGATATAAGGCACCTGTTTTACCTGCAGGATATAACTGGTGAGATCGTATGTGGCGGATTTACCGGTAAATCGAAGTGAATCCTGCTGAGGATGAATCGATGTAAATTCCGATTCGGTACCCTCGGGTGCAATGAAGGTAACTTGCTTGCGCGTCATATCCCACTTAAATTTATTAATCGATGTACGATACTGATTATAGGGCAATTCCGTTGCAACATCATCTGTATTCGAAACAAAGTCTCCTTCACGTTTATCGAAGTCAATTTTAGCATTTACGTTCTGCGTTTTCAATGCAAACTTGGTCGAGTCGAGCGACTTGATATTAAAATCGGCCGTATCGGCACTCATCGAGTTGGCTCCAAAAGCTATATCTCCTGATTTTAAATTGGCATCAGCCCAGTCGAGAAAACCACTGCCCCGCATGCCTTTAGATCGCAATACCAGGGTTCCTTTCAAACGGGTATTATTTTCAAACATCTGTATCGGAATCTCTTTCATACGCACTTCCATGCTGTCGGCATAAGGCTTCCAGTGTACATAAACCTCCGTAGCGTCCACCTTCGGAAAAGGCACACCACCATAAGGCCCCTTTGGCATATTAAAAGATTTAGCATTGGCATTTAGTGAATCTGGGAAGAAAATAATATCCTCAGACTTGGTTAATGAACTAAGAAAATTGATGTCGCCATTACCTCGTAATCCTCGATTATCGAGCGAGATGCTGTTGCTAAATTTTCCTTTACCACCATACAAAGCGATATCGGTTCGTTTGGTGATGAACCCCAATGAAAGGTCTTTTTGTATGCCGATGCGGTTCTCGATATCGGGAAAAACACCTCCTGAAACCAGTTTACCATCAAATGAAATCCTCGAAGGCCTGAAAGAATAGAGGCTATCCAACTGAAAAGGTTTTAACTCGTAGTAGAACTTTTTACGGTCGTACACGCCATTGAATGTTTTCTTCTGATCATAATAAACATAAGACTTATCACTAGTTTTGATTGAAGGGAATGTCCAGTCGTGTTTTTTACCTCCTGATTTTGACAGTTTGCCATCGATCTGTATCACACCACTTACATCCTGTATGCAACTATGTAAGGGAACGAGCACAGGCTTTCCATCTTTACCAACCTGTCCGTTTGGAACGTTGAGAAGTAACGTATCGGCGTGCGACATCGTAATATTAAATCCATCATAACTGAAACCAAAGTTCTTACCGTAAACATCGGCGCGGCCGGCAAAAAACATGCCGTCAAAATTCATATCCCTATTTTTCATCAGGGTAATACTATCGTTTCGGGGGAAGATGACCACGAAGGAGGAATCGCTGATTTCAATATTTTTAATTCCGCGGATGCCCATACCCAGACTTCTGAAGTCCAGACGAGAGTTAAAATCCCTGTTTAAGGAGGTTATTTTAATTACATCGTAATCTACTTTTTTCAAATCAGCCAGCACATACTTGATAGCTTTCTGGCGAATGGTTACAATCTCATTGAAATCATCATAGTAAATAAATCCGTCCTCTACAAGCTTATAGAGTGTTCTCCGTATTGTCTCGGCATTAAAATTTACATTTATTGTTCGCGCCAAATCATTTGTACTGATACGGTTGGTGTCGTTTTTTTCTTTATATGTTTTCAAAACATTAATGATATTGTAATCCGCTACGTTCTGATATTTATACAATCTGTTCTTATCAAAATAGTTGCTGGACTCAATGAGTGCCGGAGTGGATTCACTCGCCAACATCATTTTGTAATCCAGATAGCTTTCATTCATATCCCAACTCAATGCTTCGGCATAGATATCTACCTGATGATAGGAATCAATAAAAGCAGATTTTGAAATACCCTGTTCGCCTCGTGAAATGTTTAATTGTTTGGTGCTCATCTTATAGCGAACGATAGCACCCGGATGATACACAGAATCTTTACCGATATAAATCTTTATTTCTGCCTGATTGCTATTGATATCTTCAAACTTTTTAATACTGAAATTCAGGGCAGACAGCACACAACCCACTTGTCCATCGTAACGGGTTATAATAAACTTAGCCCTTTGATCGGCTGTTCCACTGCCATTTAATTTACCGCCCTCCAGACTTAGCCCACCTTCGTATTTAACATTACTTGCCAGATTATCGAGGTTTACAAAACGCTGATAAGACTGAAATCGCGGATAGGTTGAGGTTTCAGGCACATTATTGGTAATCAGTTTATCGGTAAATTTTCCAACCAGCTTGTTCTTGATATATGGCACATAGGTAAGCATTACA
>BJGO01000057.1 GCA_014190535.1 Bacteroidota bacterium
CAAACCACGCTAAGCAATCTTACGTTCGAACTGTATAATACTTCCGGTCAGTTGCTGATCAGTAAAATAGTTTCGGGTAATGAGTCTTTGAATATAGCCAACCAACCTGAGGGTTTGTATTTTTACCGTTTAGTTCAACAAAACGAGGTAAAAACCGGAAAAATTGAGTTAACCAGATAAAATCTTAACGGATAGATTTGGGTACATGCTTATGACGTAAATCATAACATTCATTTAATACAATGCCCTATCTTTGCCCAACCTAATAAAAAGTAAAAAATCGTCATGAACGAATACGGAATTAAAAATCCGGCTACCAAACTAACGAGCTACGGATTAAATCCTTCAGGTAACGTTTACTGGAATTTGTCTCAAACCGAGTTAATTGAAACAACCATTAAATCCGGTTTAGGTGAACTAACGGATACCGGCGCCCTCGCCATAAAAACCGGAGAATTTACCGGTCGTGCACCAAAAGATAAATTCATCGTTAAAGATGCCAAAACAGAACATACGGTTTACTGGGGCGAGGTGAACCTACCATTTGATGCATCCAGGTTTGATAGTCTGTTCGATAAAGTGGCCGCACATCTCTCCTCCCAGCATCTTTATGTAAAAGAGGCCTACGCGTGTGCTAATCCAAATTATCGTCTCCGCGTGCGCGTTGTATCCGAGTTACCATGGGCGGCATTATTTGCAGGCAATATGTTCATTCGCCCTTCGGCCGAAGATTTAAAAGAATTTTCACACGATTGGCTGATTCTTCATGCGCCGTCATTTAAAGCAAATGCCGCCGTGGATGGTACCCGTCAGCACAACTTTGCGGTACTTAATTTTACCAGAAAGTGTATCATCATTGGTGGTACCGGATATACCGGCGAAATAAAAAAAGGAATATTCACCGTATTGAATTACGAACTACCGGAGGATAAAAATGTATTCCCAATGCATTGCTCAGCAAACATTGGTAAAGAAGGTGACTCCGCAATATTCTTTGGACTGAGTGGCACCGGTAAAACCACGCTCAGCGCTGATCCTCAGCGCGGACTTGTTGGTGATGATGAACACGGATGGGCTGATGATGGCATCTTCAATTTTGAAGGCGGCTGTTACGCCAAGTGTGTTGATTTAACTAAAGAAAAGGAACCGCAGATTTACAACGCTATTCGCTTTGGCTCTTTACTAGAAAATATTGGCTATCAACCGGGCACACGCGCTGTCAATTATGCTGATATTCACATTACCGAAAATACCCGTGTCAGCTATCCTATCGATTTTATAGACAATGCCGTGTTACCTTCTGTTGCCGGCATTCCAAAAAATATCTTTTTCCTTACCTGCGATGCGTATGGGATTTTGCCTCCCCTGTCTAAATTAAATCGTGGTCAGGCGATGTACTGGTTCCTGAGTGGTTACACCGCCAAGGTAGCGGGCACCGAAGCCGGCATCACCGAACCCAAAACCACATTCTCTACTTGTTTTGGTGCACCTTTCCTTCCACTAAATCCTAATAAATACGCCCAGATGCTTGGTGAACGCATGGATAAATACAATACTAACGTCTGGCTGGTTAACACCGGATGGTCCGGTGGAGCATACGGTGTTGGCTCAAGGATGAAATTATCATACACACGGGCTATGATCACTGCTGCTCTCAAAGGTGAACTCAATCAGGTGAATTATGAAACACACCCGATATTCGGATTGAAATATATTACCTCCTGCCCGGATGTGCCTTCAGACATACTGAACCCAAGAAACACCTGGGCTGACAAAAATCTTTACGATGAAAAAGCCAATGACCTGGCAAAACAGTTCATTAAAAACTTTGAGAAGTTTGCTCCAACAGCACACGCCGACACCCTTCAGGCGGCACCGGTCATTATTGTTAATGCATAATAAAAAAAGCACAATAGTAAAAAGGGAGCAATAGCTCCCTTTTTTTATTTTCACCGTTAGCGTATTAAGGTAATGCTACCCTGCGTGTTTGCCTCTACCAGGCTATTACCATCCCAGAAATTGTAAGTAACCCGGAACACATAAGTGCCAACAGGTTGATCGACTCCGTTGTAGGTGCCATCCCACCCGGCATCAGCCTGATCTGAGGTGAATATGAGATTGCCGGCGCGATTAAAAATGTATAGATTATAATCACGGATATCACAATCCGTGCGCACTCTGAAAATATCATTCTTACCGTCATTATTGGGTGTAAATCCGGTGGGAAATTTTGCACAGTTGTTACAATCATACATACTGATGTTGATGGTATCCTCAACAGTTCCACATTCGTTAGAAACCGTAACAATATAGTTACCGGGCCTATCCAGATCTCTGTAGGAGTTTGTATTTCCATCAGACCACAGATAATTAGTCGTACTATCTACAGCGACATTAACAGGATAAAAATCGTTCACGCAAATACTGGTATCACTGACTGGAATATCTACATATATGAATCGCATTTTTACGTCTATTGTATCTGTAGCAAATCCACAGCTATTTTCGAGACTTACCCAGAATGTATCGGGGAGATAAGTTGTCTGGCCGGGACCATCAGCACCGGTGCTCCAATTGTAAACTGCGCCGTAATTATACACGTACCACGATACCGATTCACCGCCACAAATAAGTGTATCGTTACCCAAATCAAGAACCGGTGTAGACTGAAAATCGATAGTCACCGTGTCATAGATGACCTTACAGAAGTTAGATACTTTACAATAGTAGATGCCGGGTTGTGTGATTACCTTGAGCGTATCATCACTGCCGTCGTACCATATCGTTGTTGCCGGCGTAAAGTTGGCCTTCAATTCGTAAGAGGATTGATTGCACAATATCGTATCGGGCCCAAGATTAAGAAAGGGTAATTCGTAATAAACAATATTACTGTATTCATAAACCGACCCACACTGATTGCTTTCAAATACAAATAGTTGTGTTGGTGCTGAAACCGTAAAGGTGTTTGTTGTACTGCCATCCTGCCACAGATAATTGTTAGTAGCCGGACCTGCAACGATGATGGCAACGGTATCGCCGCATAATTCTATTTGGCCGGGTATGGTGAGCGTGGGTGGAAAAATGAAAGATACTGTGCCAGTGTCAGTTCCGGTACCACAACCATTAGTAACATTAACCCAGTAGGTTCCTGAACTTGTAATATTAATTGTTGGTGTTGTTGCGCCATTACTCCATAAATAGCTGGCACCTGTTGAGGTCGCATTGTATGTGATTTGCTGAAAGCATTGATCAAAGTCATACAGATAAGGCGTTGGTGCCCCGGGAACAATAATCGTGGTGTCTTTTTGTAGTGGGATGCCTAAGCTGTAATAAGTAATACTTAATTGATAACTGCCCAGGGAGTTATACTGATAGCTTACGGTAAAGGGTGCACTGTATGTTACATCCGAGAAAAACCCGTTGCCATAACCCCATTTTACCGAGTCAATATTTGTTGTGTTACTTAATGAAAAAGAAGATTGCGATCCCGCACATTGTATGGTCGTATTAAAGAATGGCTCCGCATACATTGTTGTAGAAACGGCAATACAAAAGAATAACGCTATAAGGTGTTTCAGCATTCAGGCATTATTACGTAATAAAACTAAAAGGTTGTTAGTTTTAAAATTATTTTTAGCGCTACCAACCGTCAGATTAAATTGTCAACATTGCCCAATAATTTGCCCCTTTAAACAAATTCTTTAGACAAGAAGCGTTGAGAAACAACTAAATCCTTACTCCCTGGGGTGTATTTGTAGAATCCTTCACCAGATTTAACGCCCAGATAGCCCGCCGTAACCATATTGACCAATAGTGGACAAGGAGCATATTTAGGGTTGCCAAATCCATCGTGAAGCACATTCAGGATACTCAGGCAAACATCCAGTCCAATGAAATCGGCTAATTGCAGAGGCCCCATAGGATGCGCCATACCTAATTTCATTACCGTATCAATCTCACTGACACCGGCAACACCCTCAAACAAGGTGTACACCGATTCATTAATCATAGGCATCAGAATACGATTTGCTACAAAGCCCGGATAATCATTTACCTCAACAGGCACTTTACCCAGTGTTTGGGACAAGGACATAATTTTTTGAGTAACCTCATCGCTGGTTGCATAACCGCGAATTACTTCAACCAGTTTCATCACAGGAACAGGATTCATAAAGTGCATACCAATCACTTTATCGGCTCGCTTTGTAACCGATGCTATTTTAGTTATGGAAATACTGGAGGTGTTGGAGGCGAGTATCGTCTCCGCACCGCAAATGTCATCGAGTTGTTTGAAGATGGACAGTTTTAAATCAAGGCGCTCCGTTGCGGCCTCAACAACCAGATCAGCCTGTTGCACACCGATTGAAATTTCAGTGGCCGTTGAAATATTTCCGAGCAACTTTGTTTTGGCATCTTCAGTGATCGATCCCTTAGCAACCATGCGGTCTGCATTTTTAGAAATGGTCTGAAGGGCCTTATCCAATGCCTGTTGTGATACATCAATCAATGTGACAGCAAATCCACTTTGGGCAAAGACGTGGGCGATGCCGTTTCCCATGGTACCGGCACCTATTACAGCTATGTTTTTCATTTAATTCAAAGTTTTATTTAATGACTATAAATTTTTTAGTTGTTCTGCCTGATTTATCAGTAACCATGACGTAGTAGTTTCCGGGTGTCCACTGACTGACGTCCGTATGGTAATAGTGTGCACCGGCACTCACTTGTCTGGTTTGCATCGTTATACCATCGGAATTAACAATAGTGAGTACCGCCGGGTTTTCACAAATCACCCGGGTGGTTAATTGTGTATTGGTCAGCGTTGGAATGAGCATGAGCAGGGGCACTGCTGTTGATTTGGGCGACAAAATGGAGGTGAACAATGCGCAGGAATCCGGCGTATCCGTGTAATCGGGCGTTTTATTCGCCTGATAGACGGCCAGTGCATATTCTCCGCCCTTCAATTGATTAATGGTAAACGAACCCTTTTTATCGTTGACATTTCCTCTGGTGAATAGGACATCGTTCTCCACACGCCACTGATATCGGGATGATGGCCGATACATCAGCACTAAACTATCCTCACTGTTTGTAATTAAGGTATGATCCAGATAACCCTGAGATGTGCTGGTTGTGCCATTATATTGAACGGTTGCCTTAGCCTGAATTTTCTGAAGGTCGATACCGCTCACACGCCAATAGTGATAATCAGAAATAAACAGATTATCTATTTCAGGTTTTATACGGTCCGGAGACGCATAATAGTGATCGATACGCAGCAGTGCAGAATCGGTTATACCGGAAATCAACAGATTCATACGGCCATAGGAAAAGTTTGCATTTCCGGTTTGTTTGATGACTCTGGTCTCGCCATTCGACGCATCGGATAACCGGTTCGCCTCATCCAGCAGGAGTAATTGCGGGTTAAGATTTGTGTTGATGATAACCTGTGCGCAGGGCCCGCTCATCATAACCTTTTGTACATCACGCTGCCATTGATTATTCAATACCGTAATTTCCAGCGGAACATTATTAAAGTAATGATCCGACTCGTTTAACTTCTGACGAAGAAACACCTGCACCTGATAAGGCGCTGAGCTGTTCAAAACAGAGAAGGAGTCGATAGAGAATGTGGCGAAACCCGGATTAAAAACCCAATCATCAAAAAAATCGTTCAGATTTATACCGCTACATTGTGAGAGATGATCACGCAGTGTTACACTGCTTGCCGCCTGAAATTTGTATTGATTCAGGTAAGATTTAAGGCAATCGAAAAATAATGCATCGCCCATATATGCCCTAAGGGAATGAGCCACATCAGCCCCTCTGTTATAGGATGTAGCCCCATAAGTAACCTGATCAGGAACATTTGATACGGCATACAAGCCCCCGTCGACATAGCGGCTGAAACGGATCACCTGTTCATGATTGGCGAGGTAATCACTTATAAAGGAGGATTCACCATAATAGTGTTGTATGAACAAACGTGCACAATAATCTGCCCATCCTTCGTTCAGCCACATATCCTGAGCTGTTTCACATGTTACTAAATCACCAAACCATTGATGAGAAAGTTCATGAACCATGATATCTTCAGAAGAAGTAGAACCATCTACAGCAGCAACCGGATAGGAAATCATCGTAGAGTGCTCCATAGCTCCTGCCATAAACGGTACCAGAACATAACCAATCTTGTCCCACGAGTATGCCCCAAACTTATCCTCAAAAAAATCAAAAGCATCTTCAAGATGGATGAATGAATTGTTAATCTGATTCGTATCCTCAGGCAAACAATATAGAGAAACCGGCACCGCACCATTAATGCCACTGAAGGATTTCTGTAAGAGCGCATAGCTGTTAATAGCAATACAAGTGAGGTAAGACGGGATACTCTGATTCATCTGCCAGGTAAATGTTCGGGTGCCGTTTCCGTTATTCACCACACTTAATAAAATTCCGTTGGCGGCCACCGTGCGCTCGGTTGTTGTTGTACAGATAATTGTAAATGTACATCGCTCCACAAAGTTGTCGAAGCATGGGAACCAGCATCGACCGAAATTGTGCGGTATGGATGTGAACCCCACACCCATATTATAGGCATACTGACCACTAAAGTAAAAACCACCCCAGGAAGGATCGGATTTGGGATTTCCTTTATAATAAATTCGAACAGCGGCGCTGTCGGCAATATTTAGCAGCGTATTGAAGTTAACACGCAGCGTGAGTGAATCATAGGTAAAGCTGGCCGGCTCCTGATTAATTCGGATGGAGTCGACCTGCAGTTGCAATAGATCAAATAATACAAAACCGATATTATTCATTTTTGAAACGAGTTGCAGTTCGGCATATCCCTGTATGGTTTCGGCAGTCTGATCCACACTAAGATTTATTGTGGTATGCACAATATCCATCGTATCACTGCGCTCCTTGGTGGCGGCACGAACTCCGGACTGGCTGAACATAAACAATACCGTAATCCAAAAGACAATATGAATGCGAGATATCATAGCTTAATAACTTTCAGAATCGTTAGGAAAATTCTTCGATTTTACATCATCAACATACCGATTTACGGCCAGTTTAATGTCATCGTATAAATTTAAATAGCGTCGCAGAAATCGTGGCTGAAATAAATTATTGATACCCAGCATATCGTGGAGTACCAGCACCTGCCCGTCGGTATGTGGGCCGGCACCAATGCCGATAGTTGGGATGGTTAACGATTCGGTTACCTGCCTGGCTAATTTGCTGGGAATCTTCTCTAACACAACAGCAAAACAGCCGGCCGCCTGTAACAGTTGTGCATCAGCAATTAGTTTATCGGCTTCGTCCTGTTCGGTTGCCCTAACGGTATAGGTACCGAACTTGTAAATGGATTGTGGTGTAAGTCCCAGATGCCCCATAACCGGCACTCCGGCAGAGATGATGCGTTGCACAGACTCATATACTTCCTTACCACCCTCGAGCTTTACGGCGTGCGCACCACTTTCTTTCATAATACGTATCGTCGAATTCAAGGCCTCTTTAGAATTACCTTGATAAGAGCCAAAGGGCAAGTCAACAACAACCAACGCACGATCTATACCACGAACCACACTGGATGCGTGATAAATCATCTGATCCAGCGTTATCGGTAACGTTGTTTCATGGCCGGCCATTACATTAGAGGCTGAATCGCCGACGAGTATCACATCTACCCCACCCGCATCTACAACCTTGGCCAGCGAAAAATCATATGCCGTAAGCATCGAAATTTTTATACCGGCTTCTTTCATTTCCTGAAGCGTATGCGTTGTAACTTTTTTGACTTTTTTGAACTGATCCATTATTATGCAAATAAAACTATTAATATTCTGTAATCATAGTATGCAAGTGTATTTAACAGCATCTTTAACGGCAACAAATTGCAAGGCTGATTGATATCAACAGGTTTTTACACAATGTATCTGTCGCTCTTGTCCTTTACTTAAGAAAACTAACAAGCTCATGGATTGCGTGTAGCTAAAATCGCTTTTGCTACGGCGCATAAATCGTGGAACATTGCGATATGATACGTATTGGAATACTGGGTTTTGATCCGCTCTTGTCAACCTGCTTGCAGATCATACGCGAACTGCCCGGTTTTGAGGCAACAGTTGCCTATTCTGAGTTTTCTCTCGATGCCGCAGTAATGGAACAATATGGCCTGAGGCGAATGGATTCTCTGGGTGATTTATTAGCCAACTGCGATGTTGTACTCTGTCTGATTGCAGATAAACAGCAACTTCGATCGATAGAAAAAGCCATCAAGTATCATAAACATATTTATGTACATAAACTATGTCAGTATCAGACCGATTATATGAGGCATCTTTCCGGTTTGTGCGAAGAAACCGGCGTTGCCAGCATGATACAGATGGACTGGATGCATCACCCCATAACGTACGGCATTATCCCGCACCTGAATCAGCCGCAACGAATCGAACTGGATTTTGAAGGCTTACTCGATCTCGAAAGCGATTCGCTGGCCGCATACCACACCCTGCTGAACCTCACTATGCTATTATACAGCCTCAATAATTCCTACAACTCCCGAACTACGGTACAGCGCATTACGGTTGCCGAAAAAAATTCGGAAGCCTTGCATATGCGATTCGAATATCCGCACGGCTGTGTGGCCGATCTGATGCTCGACGGCGTTATACAAACCCATAAGAAAGAACTCAAGATCTATCAGAAAAACACCTACCTGATTGCAGACTATACCAGTAGCGAGTTAACCTTACATCATATCACTCCAAGACCTAAAAACAAATCGAAACAGAACCATACGCCGGTAGATGTAGAAAAACCTAAAATCCATATACAACAGCTTCCTTCGCTGATACAGTTTCTTTTGGCTGTTCAGAACAACGAACTGATACCCGTTGGCAGTATAGCCGATACCTATACGGCCATGAAAACAACCGATAAACTGGCAGAAAAAATTGCATTATCTGAGATGTTAATGCAATAATTATATTCGCACCTCGTTAGTGCAAAAAACCTGCTTATTGAACCTAAGATCTTTCATACTATTTATCGCCTTTTGTTATTTTCTGAGTGTACCGATAGCCTGTAACATTATAAATCCGGCCGAACCGATTCCGGCATATATTAGGGTTCACGATCCCAAAGTCATTACCCTGGCGGCTCAGGGCTCTGCTTCTGAAAACATATCCAACTATTGGCTATTTGTTAATAATCAGGCAGAAGGGGTTTACAACCGCACCGGCAATTATCCCCTTATCGCCGAGGGTACTACCAAATTAGCCTTCCTTGCCGGCATCAAGGATAATGGCGTCAGCAATCTGCGTGTTGTGTATCCGTTCTATACTGCCGACACCATCACCACAACACTCAATCCCAACGGAACCATCGACATTTATCCCACCTTTCGTTATATCAGCGGAACGCAGTTTAAAGTACTCGAGGATTTTGAACTGGGCTCGGTGTTAATTAGCAGTAACGCCTCCAATCCCCTGGTGCGTAGCAGTTTACCCGAAGATGTTTTTGAAGGTTCTTTTTCGGCCAAGATAAAATTAGACTCCATCACGCCCGGAATTGAATTATTGAGCATTGATCCGTTTACATTGCCCCTGTTGGGTTTTGATATCTATATAGAACTCAACTATAAGTCCGATGTGCCCTTTGTTGTTGGATTACAGTCGATGTCGACCTCACAGAAATTTTATCAGTGGACCATCACGCCTAAAAGCGAATGGAATAAAATCTACCTGAATGCCAAATCGCTGGTAAATACAACAAACAATGCTAGTTGGAAACTACTGATATATTCTGCCCCCGATACACTCACCGGAACAAAGTATATCTATTTAGACAACGTTAAAGTCCTGCACCAGTAGTTTGAAAAAACAAAATAATCCGGGTTCAATGGTTTATGCGCTATGCGACTGGATTGCCGCGCTTGTATCCTGGATCTTGTTTTTCAGCACGCGTAAAATAATTCTTGAAGGATACCAATGGTCCGATATCCGTTTGTTTACTCACGATATAAAATTTATTTACGGCCTGGCATTAATTCCTCTTGGCTGGCTCTTGTTGTATTATGTTACCGGAACTTATACCAATATCTATCGCAAGTCGCGCATCAGTGAGATGCTCTTTACCTTCTTCACGGTGCTGAGCGGAGTGGTCATCATGTTTTTTGTGGTATTACTGGATGATGCGGTAAGGCGATACTCCGATTATTACATCACACTTCTGCTCTTATTCAGCACGCAGTTTATCCTCACGGTCTTCGTGCGCTTATTACTTTTGAATAAGGCAAAAAATGAAATCTTAAAAGGCCATAAAGGATTCCGCACCATCATTATCGGTGGTAATGCACGGGCCGTTGAAGTTTACCTCAACATCACTCATCGTAAAGAAACGCTAGGCTATATATTCAAAGGATTTATCGATACCAACGGCAACAGCACCAATGGACTTGATGCACATCTTAATTGCCTGGGCAAAATGGATCAATTAACTCATGTTATCGATGAACTCCGTATCGAAGAAGTCATTATTGCCATAGAATCCAGCGAACATCCGCGTATCAATCACATCATCAATCAGCTAGTCAATAAAAATGTGCTGATTAAAATTATACCGGATGCTTACGACATTTTAAGTGGCAGTGTGCGTATGCAACACATCATGGGTGCGGCTTTTATCGAAATCTATCCTGAACTGATGGCCCGATGGCAATATATTTTAAAGCGTTTTTTTGATGTGTTTGTATCAACAGTTGTGATGCTCTTGTTGTTGCCGCTATACTTGTTCATAGCGGTAAAAGTACGGTTATCGTCTACGGGGCCTATACTATACCGACAGGTGCGTGTGGGCTTGCACGGAAAACCATTTACCATTTATAAGTTCCGCAGTATGTATACCGATGCGGAACAAGCCGGACCTGCCCTTTCAAAAAAAGATGACTCACGCATAACACCCTGGGGACGGATAATGCGTAAATGGCGACTTGATGAGCTTCCGCAATTTTATAATGTGCTTAAAGGAGAAATGAGCCTGGTAGGCCCTCGCCCCGAACGCCAATTTTATATTGATCAGATCATTGCCCGAACCGAAGATTACAAGCACCTTCAGCGGGTTCAACCGGGTTTAACCTCCTGGGGTATGGTACAGTTTGGTTACGCACAGGATATTGATGAAATGATACGACGAATGAAATACGACCTGATCTATATCGAAAACATGTCGCTCCTGCTCGACCTTAAAATTTTACTCTATACCGTTCGGGTAATCCTGCAGGGACGAGGTAAGTAGAACGGATTTTATATCGAACCTTTGGGTTCAACAGCGTTAATTGTCCTGTTTTTTATTAATTATATTCTCATGATCGTTCTACTATGGTGATTTCTTTAATTAAAACATAAATCGTTTAATCCAATGGGTTTGTTTCGTTTTTATATAAAAGAACAAGCTCCGTAGGAGCGATAAAATAATAGGTAATGGACAGGTTTGTCACCGAATCGTTCAGCTCCGTAGGAGCGATATTATTCTATCCATTCAAATAGATAGTTTTCATCGTATTGAACATTGAATTTTTGTAACAATTCCGTGTATTCATCGCGGAAAGTTTTTTTCAAGTGATGTTGTTCTTGATTGTTGATATATGCGATAATAATATCCAACTGCGAATGGGCATAGGAAAAGGCACCAAAACCTTCTTGCCATTGAAACTTACCTTTTATGAAGCCTTTTTCATTGATCCATTTTGATGAATTGGCTTTAATGTCTCTTACTAAATCCGATAAGGCGATAGTAGGTTTGATGCTAACTAAAATATGTATGTGGTCTGCAACGCCTCCAATGGCATATACCTTTTGTTCTTTACCATTTACAATGCCACAAATGTATTTGTACAATTCTTCTTTCCAATTTTTGCTAATCAGGTTTTGTCTGCCTTTAACTGAGAATACAATTTGTAAATAAATTTGGGAATATGTGTTTGCCATCGTTTTTTTTATCGCCCCTCCGGGGCTTTTTTATATTATTTATTGTTACATTTTTCTATGATGATAATGCCCCTCTGGGGCATTTGTGTGTAATTAATAATTGTGATTGTTTTTTCTCACGTTTCGTAAAGATGCTCAATCAATTTTTATTTATTTGGTTTTCAGATAAGTGATAAGCTCCGTAGGAGCGATAAAATAATAGTAATAGACAGGTTTGTCAGCGAATCATTCAGCTCCGTAGGAGCGATATTATAATAGATAATGGACATGTTTGTCAGCGAATCATTCAGCTCCGTAGGAGCGATATTATTCTATCCATTCAAATAGATAGTTTTCATCGACAACCCACCTGCATGTTGTAAAATAGTACCGGGGAATCAACAAGAATAAGTATCACTATTGCTTAATCACCGCAGGGGAACGGGATTCTCCGTCAATAGTCAGATAATAGGTTCCTGATGGAACAGCGGAAAGATCCAGATACTGCGTGCCGGTCCATAAAATACCGGCCAGTATGGTTTGTCCGGCTACACCAACCAGGCGGTATCGTTTACCCATAGCCCGCTGATCAGCCTTTATGATGCAATAGTCTGCAGTAGGATTGGGATACAGAATAATCGCTGACTGATCGATTTCTGAACGATATGTGAATGTTTTTGGGGTATACACACGAATAATATTTGCTCCGGTAACTACGGCCAGTCCATTGGGTGCAAGCGATACGCCTGAGGTATTTGAATTGGGTAAATACGCCGACCATATTTTGTTTAAGGATTTATCAAAGGCAAATACCGAATCTTCACCTGTGGTGGCATAAATGAAATTATTGTTACTTGCTGAAATACGTGGTGTAAATAAACCGCCCTCGCCGATATACGCCGACAAGGCCAGCGTATCTCCGGTAAGGCCATCAAGGCGCACAAGGCGGCCACCTGTGGGCGCATAAACTGCATCGTCGTTATCAACACACATCAGACTAAACGCAGAGTTGCCAAAAATCGTCGTTTGCCACAACAGGTTAAACTGTGAGCCGTCATCAGAAAAAGCGGCTATATTATCTTCGGTGAGTTGAACATAAACGATTTCATTTTGACCAACCATTAATGCAGACTGAGGCACATTGCCTCCGGGTTGCAGGTCGTTTACAATTTTGGAATACTTCTTTACGCCGTTTGTTAAATCTGTGGCCCATAAATATGAGATACCACCACTTTGCTCCAGAGTATATCCGGTGTTGTTGGAGGTATTCACCGCCAACTCACCACTTCCTGATGCCATAGGCACCGTTGTGGTCTCCCATATCGTCTGTCCGGTTTCCGCATTGATCTTAAACGTTTTTTGAAACCCTCCGATATACAGATTGCCCGTTGCATCAAATACTGCAGATTCGGAAATGTAAGGCGCCACTGTAGCATCAGCAGTCCAGAGGTATGAGCCGTTCGTTACATCCAGGGCGTAGAGCGTATCGTTCTGGCTTTCCGTTAAGCGAACAACAAAAACGCGCCCATCCCGAATACCAACCGGCAGAGAGCGACCACTCGCATTGGTTACATCAACACTCCACAAAAGGGTTCCGGTGTTTAACTGATAACACACCACGGGCGCATCGGTCATACTTTGAAACCGCATGGTTACCAGATAATTATCTTCAATGAAAACCGGTGTGCCAAAGAGCCCGGGTGAGGGCACTTCCCAAAGTACAGAATCAGATTCAGGACCCGAAACGGCTGAGAAGCCATTCCTGAGCGGATTACCGCCATTATTATTCCAGCCGGCACTTTGACTGTAGCCTTGAGTTTGTAATACTACCATTAAGGTAAAGAGGATGTAAAGCGTTTTGCGATGCATAAAAATGATATGTAGAATTTGTATAAAAATAATAGATGTATCCTGAAAACGAATACCTGAATTTAAGCATTTCATTCTCTGCCTGGTTACATTGTGATTAATTTCGCGAGATGAAAAAATTTGTATTCCTCACGGTAAGTCTGCTGTTTGCCGGACTTGCTGTTGCACAAAAAAAAGAACTGACTCTTGAAGATGCAGTACTGCGAGGCAGAAGCATGCTCTCTCCTGCCCGTCTGAATCAACTCAGCTTTATTCCGCAATCGGAATCTTATGCATTCACGCACAAGGATAAACTGGTCTTAACAAATCCAATAACAGAATCTACCGACACCCTAGATGCTTTGAGCATCATCCGTTCTCAGTTTAAGGATATCAATCTTCAACGATTCCCACTGATGAACTGGGTAAACTATAACGAGTTCTTTTTCGTGGCCGACACTACAATCTACACGTTTAATAAAGCATCACTGCTAACACGTAAGGTAAATCGATTCCCGGCGGCAGCAGAAGATTTGGATATTCATCCTAAAACCTGCAATACAGCTTATACGATAAACAATGGACTATATCTGCACGTAAACAATGAGCAGGTGCTTATTGGCGAACCGGAAAAAGATGGTATTGTATATGGCAAATCGGTACACCGTCAGGAGTTCGGAATTGAAAAAGGCACCTTCTGGAGTAACTCCGGTTCACAGTTGGCCTTTTACCGCATGGACGAAAGCATGGTGAGCACCTATCCGATTTATGCGCTGGAGAGCAAACCTGCCGCCGCTAAAATTATTCGCTACCCGATGGCCGGAGACGAATCGCATCGTGTAGAAGTTTATATCTATGATATCCATACTAAACAAAATACGAAACTGAATATCACCGGTGCCGCCGATCAGTACATTACAAATATCAGTTGGACTCCCGATGACCAGTATGTTCTGGCCGCCATACTCAACCGCGATCAGAATCAAATGCAGTTGAATGTGTACAATGCCAAAAGTGGCGCTTTCGTAAAAACACTGTTTGAAGAGAAACAAGAAAATTATGTTGAACCCTTGCACCCGGCCATTGTAACAAAAGATAACCGCTATATAATCTGGCAATCTCAGCGTGATGGATTTAACAATCTCTACCTGTACGACTGGAACGGAAAGCTGATACGTCAACTCACGAAGGATATTATTGTTTTGAATGTGCTTAAACTCGACGAAGCCGAAAAATCTATATATCTCAGTGTGGTTAAACCAAACAGCCTCACGCATTATGTGATGAGCGTTTCGCTTTCGAGTGGTCAATCATCTATCCTTGGCGATGCCAATACACATACTGTTCAGTTTTGGGTATCTGATAAGGGCACCTACTCTATTTTACATCAAAGTTCATCCAAGCTTCCACGAGGCTATACCATCGTGC
>BJGO01000058.1 GCA_014190535.1 Bacteroidota bacterium
TCGCGCGAGCTACGACTGGTTGTGGATGCGCACGTGAATACATTCAGGGCGGCGATGGCTTTTTACGGCTGACCCATAAATGAGCATAGTATTTTATTTTTGTGCAATGCCCGTAGCCGTTTACCTCCTACCAATGGCCGCCTATCTACTTGGGGCAATTCCCACTGCAGTATGGTTGAGTAAGTATGTATACGGCAAGGATGTACGAGAACACGGCAGTAAAAATGCCGGTGCAACCAACACATTCCGGGTGCTGGGTAAACAAGCAGGCATTATGGTACTTATTGCCGATATACTCAAGGGAACGCTTGCGGCATCGCTTTCCCTAATGGTAGCTGAGCAATTTAACGCTGATGACCTGATGCTTTATAAACTCGCTTTAGGTTTTACAGCAACGATGGGTCATATCTACTCCATCTTTATTCGGTTTAAAGGCGGAAAGGGTGTTGCCACATTTACCGGGATGCTTTATTTTATTTTTCCGCTGGCGGCAATCACCTGTACGGCTTTTTTTCTTATTGTATTCATCTTTTCACACTATATCTCACTTAGTTCTATGAGCAGTGCGCTATTGTTTCCCATAGCGGCCATTCTATTTTATCAGTTGGACGATATGCGGGTAATGCTTCTGCTTGGTTTGATTCCGTTGATTGTGTTATACACGCACCGAAGCAATATGCTCAGACTGGCACGTGGCGAGGAGAGTAAGATGTATCTGTATAAGCGTAAGAGCGGATAGCTTAAGGCGTATAAATCCTTAACTGCGTACCAAATTGCTGCGTAGCAAAAACCATCAATGCTCCGGCCGCCGGTCCCATGGTAACACCGCCCTGTGTGTTGAAACGACTGCCGTGGCAGGGGCAAACCAATTCGTCCTGAGCCGCCTGATAATTGAGTGTACAGTTCTGGTGGGTACATAAACTGGAAACAGCAATGTAACCGGTGATACCTTTAGCAACCAAAACGTTATAATTTGAGAAGACAAACTGACCACCGGTTGCATTTAGTGCGGCATAAGTAGGATCGCTTAAATCAATGGTGAAATCGATTACAGGCAATGCATCACGATTTCGGCAGGCAGGAATGCTCTGCAATACGCTCATTCCGGCGATGCCAATACCCAGATTTTTTAAAAAGTCTTTTCTGTCCATCAACAATCAATTTTTATGCATTACGAAAATACAATAAACCAAACGCTTGCAGGTATAAATGGTACTTTTGCACGCATTATATTTAAAAAAATCAAAACGAAATAATGTTTAATTTTTTAGCAAAGTTTTTTGGAGGCAGTAAATCAGAGAAGGATGTTAGAGAACTGCAACCACTTGTAGCCCGTATCAACGAATTCTATGAGCAGTATCGTTCGTTGAGTAATGATCAGCTACGGGCCAATACCACAGATTTCAGGAATCGTATTTCAGAGTATGTTCAGGAAATAACTCAGTCTGTAATCGAATTGAAAGCAGAAGCGGAATCGAGTGAGGTGAGTTTTGATGCAAAGGAAGATATCTACAAACAAATTGATGGCCTGGAGAAAGAACGAGATAAAAAACTGGAGGAGGTTCTGAAAACTATACTTCCGGAGGTCTTTGCTACCATTAAGGAGTGTGCGCGTCGTTTTACTGAAAGTAAACAACTGGAGGCCTCAGCAAACGATTTAGACCGAAAGCTCTCGACGAAAAAAGACTTTGTAAAAATTGAAGGCGACAAAGCCATCTACAGCAATACTTGGAATGTAATGGGTATTCCTGTAACCTGGAATATGGTGCACTACGATGTGCAGTTAATAGGTGGTATGGTGCTTCATAACGGTAAGATTGCCGAGATGGCTACCGGCGAGGGTAAGACCCTCGTTGCCACATTGGCCGCCTATTTGAATTCACTGACTGGGCTGGGTGTTCACATCGTTACGGTGAATGACTACCTGGCTAAACGCGATTCGGAGTGGAATGCGCCGCTATTTAACTTCCTTGGGGTATCGGTAGATTGTATTGACAAGTATCAACCAAACACCACAGAGCGCAGAAATGCCTATCAGGCTGACATTACCTATGGTACCAATAACGAATTCGGTTTCGATTACCTGCGTGATAATATGGTGCGTAATCCGGATGAGTTGGTACAGCGCAAATTGCACTATGCCATGGTCGATGAAGTAGACTCGGTTCTTGTGGATGATGCCCGAACACCGCTAATTATTTCAGGACCCATACCCAGGGGCGATGATCAGCAATTTCATGTGATTAAGCCCCGTATTCAGAAATTAGTTGAGGCACAGAAAAAAGTAGTCAATCAGTTTTATAACGATGCCCGAAAAAAAATAGAGTCCGGAAATACCGATGTTAAAGATGGTGGTCTCTCGTTATTAAGAGCACATCGGGGATTGCCAAAGTATGGCACCTTGATTAAATACCTCAGCGAAACCGGTGTTAAAGCAGTTTTGCAAAAAACAGAAAATCATTACCTGCAGGATAATGCCCGTGAGATGCCTAAGGTTGACGAGGAATTATACTTCACCATAGATGAAAAAAATAATCAGGTGGAGATGACGGAGAAGGGGCTCAATCTGATTACCGAGAGTGGCGAGGATAAAAACTTCTTTGTGTTGCCCGATGTGGGCGCTGAAATTGCCGACATCGAAAAAAGTATCAGTGATCCTCAGGAGAAAATAAACCGAAAAGATGCACTGATGAATGATTTCAGCATTAAGTCGGAACGAATACATACCGTGCAACAACTGTTGAAAGCCTATACCTTGTTTGAGCGTGACGTGGAATATGTGGTGATGGAGGGTAAGGTTAAGATTGTGGATGAACAAACCGGACGTATTCTCGATGGCCGAAGGTATAGCGACGGCCTGCATCAGGCTATCGAGGCTAAGGAGAATGTTAAGGTAGAGGCCGCCACACAAACTTTTGCCACGGTTACTTTACAGAATTATTTCCGTATGTACCACAAGCTGGCCGGTATGACCGGTACTGCGGAAACAGAGGCCGGTGAATTCTGGCAGATCTACAAGCTGGATGTCGTGGTTATCCCAACCAATAAGGCCATCACCAGAAAAGATTTAAACGATCGGGTTTACAAGTCGATTCGTGATAAGTTCAAGGCAGTTATAGATGAAATTGAACAGATGCGTGCGGCAGGACGCCCGGTGCTCGTTGGTACCACTTCTGTGGATGTGTCCGAAAAATTAAGTCGCCTTTTGGCACAACGCGGCGTGCCACATCAGGTTCTTAATGCCAAGCAGCATCAGCGCGAAGCTGAAATTGTTGCCAGCGCAGGGCTGGCCAGCACCGTAACTATTGCTACTAATATGGCCGGTCGCGGAACGGATATTAAACTGGGGCCCGGCGTGCGTGAAGCCGGCGGTTTAGCGATTATTGGTACGGAGCGCCATGAATCCCGTCGTGTAGATAGACAGTTACGCGGTCGTGCGGGGCGACAGGGAGATCCCGGTTCATCTGTCTTCTATATTTCTCTGGAAGATGATCTGATGCGTTTGTTTGCTTCGGGTAATCTATCTAAGTGGATGGATCGCATGGGCTTTAAAGAGGGTGACATGATCGAGCACAGTATGCTCACCACACAGATAGAAAAAGCACAGAAAAAAGTTGAGGAAAATAATTTTGGTATTCGTAAACGTTTGCTCGAATATGATGATGTCATGAATGCTCAACGCGACGTTATATATCGTAAACGCCGACATGCTTTATTTGGAGAACGGTTGTCGTACGACTTAAATAATATGCTGTTTGATTTATGTGAGGAGCTGGTAAATCAACATCGAGCCACACAGGATTACAGTAACTTCTCTTTAGATGCCATACGCATCCTCTCGATCGAACTGCCATTTGACGAGGACTCCTTCCTCAAACAAAATGTCAATGATCTGGCACAACAACTCTATGACACCGCTCAGGCATACTACACCAGAAAATGCACCTATATCAAGGATCAGGTCCTGCCGGTTATTCGGGATATTATGTCGCAGAATCCTCAATACGAGAATGTAGTTATCCCATTCTCCGATGGATTTAAAGCCCTACAGGTGGTAGCGCCTCTGCGCAAGTCTGTTGATTCCGGCGGACAGGAATTAATCATTTGTTTTGAAAAAAATATTTCGCTGGCTATCATTGATGAGGCCTGGAAAGAACATCTGCGTCAGATGGATGAGTTGAAACAATCGGTGCAGAATGCCGTGTATGAGCAAAAAGATCCGTTGTTGATTTATAAGTTTGAAGCATTCGAATTGTTTAAGAAGATGCTTGGTGAGGTGAATCGTGAAGTGATTTCGTTCCTTTTCAAAGCCGGTCTGCCTCAGTCCGACACATCAAAAGTGAATTCAACCGCAACACAGGCCCGCACCGACATGAGTCGGATGCAAACAGGCAGAGATAATACGGATTCGATAACAGACCCGACGCGATCCGGCCAAAAGCAACAATCAAACGGCGAAGGTGCCGATGAACAAAAGCCGCTAGAACCGGTTCGTGTTGGCCCCAAAATCGGTCGCAATGATCCTTGTCCGTGTGGCAGTGGTAAAAAATATAAACAATGTCATGGCAAAGAGTCAGCCTGATCTGAGAACCTATATCGAGCAAACGCTATTAAAACTTGAGGTCGACTCCGCGCAGATAAAAGTTCTTTGTGAGGAGGCCGTTCAACACGAATTCTTTGGTGTTTGCGTGCCCCCGTATTTTGTTGGTGAAGCCGCTCGTTACTTACAAAATGAATCGGTGAAACTGGTTACCGTAGTCGGATTTCCAATGGGTTATCAGTCAAGTGAAAATAAACTTACAGAAACCATTGAGGTTGTTCGTCAAGGAGCTGATGAGGTTGATATGGTGTTGAACATCGCCGCCTTCAAATCGGGCTATGCGGATTATGTACTGAACGACATGAAAAAAATAGCTTTACATTGTCATCGCTTCGATGTTTTACTAAAGGTGATTATAGAGACCGCACTGATGACGGATGAGGAAATTATTCGCATCTGCGCTCTTGCAACAGAAGCAAAGGTTGATTTTGTTAAAACCTCAACCGGCTTTAGTAAGGCCGGCGCAACGGTTCATCATATAGAATTAATGCGCAAGCATTTGCCCGACCATATCCGTATAAAGGCATCCGGTGGTATCAAGGAAAAGAAGTTTGCTTTAGATTTGATTTATAAAGGCGCAAATCGTCTGGGGACCTCAGCCGGATTAAAATTAATTATGTAATGAAAATATTGTTCATCATCATACTTGTCTGCACATCCGTTGTTGCTTATCCACAGCAACAAGATACTATTGTGAAGGGGAGCCTGACTATTATACAGGATACGTCTATCACAAAGTTGTTAAATAACGAGTCTGTTCTTGAAATGATTAAAACCGTTCCCGGATATCGGATTCAGTTAACCTCTTCAGCCAACCGAAAAGAGGTTTATAACCTAAAGACAGAATTTCTTAACGTATATCCTAATGTAAGAGCCTATGTTACCTATCAGCAACCCTATTTTAAACTGCGTGTCGGTGATTTTACAGAGCGCACCGCCGCCAATGAATTCCGTGATTTGATTCAAGCACAGTTTCCCGGATTTATCGTTCCTGAATCGGTTAATTTAAATACTGAAAAAGAGTAGTTAAATTTGTAACACCACGTTTAAAGTACAAACTAATGAATCGTCGTTGTAAAGCCTGCAATTCTGAGATTGAGAACAATGCCGTTCGTTGTCCTTATTGCAGGGAGTATCAGGGGGTTAATATCGTTAAGCGAATTGTGTTTTTATTTGTTGTGCTGTTGTTTTCGTTTGTATTGTATTTATGGTTTACCACCTGAATCATTTAACTATTTCATCACCTGAACTAAAGGTAATCTTAAGTTATTTCGCAAAAAAAACCTTGGTTAAATCAGCATTTTTTTCTTTTCTGATCATACTTTGCGCAACGTTGGCCGAAGCGCAGTGCATTTATATCAATGAAGTGTTAATCAATGGGCCCTCGAACTGCGATGGTAATTGTAACCCAAATACCGAGGAGTGGGTTGAGTTATATAATGATTGTGCCACCCCGGTTGATATCAGTTGTTTTACCCTAACCGACGGCGACTTTACGGTAACCTTTCCTGTAGGAACCTTCATTCAACCAAATGGCTTCCTCACCATAGGCAGTGATAATTCAGGAATTCCGGTCGATATTAATTTGGCCAGCTGTAATTGTGCAGCCGGAGCCGGCATTGGAACGTATACCAATGCCAATGAGCAGATAATACTTGTTGATGTATCCGGTCAGCAGGTAGATGCCGTCTACTGGGGCGCAGGACAGTTTCCGGTATCAATTTCAACTACTCCTGCTAATACGTGTGCGCCTCAAACCATATCGGTTAGCGCACCAACTACATCCTTTACATTATTACCCGGGGGAGGTAATAATGGTTGTTCTATTGCACGTATATGCGACGGCGCCCCTGATTGGGAAGAGCGTTGCGGAAGTGCAATTTCAGGACAGACTTCGAATGGTGCCTCAGCTTTGAGTGCATCGTTCTCCGGATCACAACTTTCAATATGCACCGGCACCTGTATCGACTTTACAGATAACAGTATTGGAAGTCCTACATCATGGGAATGGATTTTTGAGGGCGCCTCGGTAACAACTTCATCATCCAATGAGCCAACTAATATTTGTTATGACATCCCCGGTTCCTATGATGTTACTTTGATCATATCCAATACCTGCGGGTCGGACACACTAATTGAGCCTGCATATATATCGGTTCAAAGTGGCTCGGGAAGCAATATTCTCATTGCCGGTAATTTAACTTTTTGTCAGGGAGGAAATACCACACTAAGTGTTCCGGCCGCCTTTTCAACCTATCAGTGGTTTCTGAATGGTCAACCGATATCAGGAGCAAACTCTTCGTTTTATACAACACAGGAGCCCGGATCGTATTATATATCTGTGAGTAACAACAGCTGTATAACTACATCAAATACGGTAATTGTATCCGATTTAAATGTTACTGAAGCCATCATAAGCAGTTCCGCAGATACCTTATGTCCGGGTGACGTAGCTTCGTTGTTAAGTGTTAACAATGCCGATTCTTATCAATGGTTGCTCGATGGCAATGTAATCAGCGGTCAAAACGCTTCAGTGTTATCGATCAGTGAGCCCGGGGCATATCAACTAATTACAATATCGTCTCAGGATTGTCAGGACACATCGATGATTTATACAATCATCAACGCCGGTTCATCTATTGCGCCCATAAGTAGTCAGTCCGGAACATTTACCTTTTGTGATGGCGATTCGATCACGTTGCTTATCAGCGATGCCTATACCAACTATCAATGGAACCTATTGAATAATCCTTTACCCGGCGCAACAACAAATACACTCGTTGTTACTGAACCCGGAACCTATTCGGTTTCACTAAATGCAAATGGTTGTGATGTAACGCTCGCGCCGGTATTGGTTACGGTTAATCCATTACCCGTGGCTGTAATTACATTTACTGATACCGTCTTATGCAGCGATGAAATTCAGGATTTACAAAGTGCTTCTGTTGCGGCCAATTATCAATGGTTCTTTAACGGTACTGCTGTTCCCGTATCACAACAGATCTTGTCGGTCGGTGAGCCGGGTACGTATCAGTTAATTGTTACAGATGCCCTTGGTTGTATTGCCGTTTCTGATCTGCTTACCATCAGTGCAACAAGCCTTGAGCCGGTTACCATCAGTTACGATTCGCTATCGGGCTATTGTTTGGGTGATGAACTGCTTTTATCCGCCAGCCCGCCCATTTACAGCTCATATAGCTGGTTTCTGAATGGCGACCTGCTGGCTGATGATAATGTTATTGCGGCTGTACAAAGTGGTAATTATAATCTGGTTGCGGGTAATGCAGATGATTGCTTTACCACAGCATCTGTTGAATTGCAATTTAATGAATGTGGCAGTCTGTACTTCCCCAGCGCCTTCACTCCCAACGGAGATGGTATAAATGATTTATTCAGACCATTAGGTACCGATGTGTCTCGGATGGAGATGTGGGTCTATAATCGTTATGGGCAACTGATTTACTATACGGATAATAAAAATACCGGTTGGGATGGCACATTTAATAAGCAACCTGTAGCCATAGGCGTTTATGTTTTTCACTTTGAGGCAAGCGACTCATCAGGTAATCCCTTAACCTATAAGGGCAAGAAGAGCGGAAATGTTACCGTGCTGAGGTAAACATCGAAAAGTTGTAGGTATTTAACAAAGCGAATATTGTTATTTTCGCGCGACTTCCATTGCATTTTGACACGTAAAGAACAAATAAACATTAATAAACTACCTGCTCACGTTGCCATCATTATGGATGGCAATGGCCGATGGGCAAAAGCACACGGTGAGCAACGTATTTTTGGTCATCACAATGGCGTTAAAGCAGTTCGCGATGTAACGGAGGCCTCAGCCGAATTGGGCATCAATTTCCTCACCCTTTACGCATTTTCAACCGAAAACTGGAACAGACCGGTAGATGAAGTCAATGCGCTTATGGAATTGTTAGTGCATACCATCACCCAGGAAACGGAAACCCTGATGAAAAATAATGTAAGACTGCTTACTATTGGTGATACCGATTCCTTACCGCCAAGAACTAAAGAAGAATTGCAAGCCGCCATTAAACATACATCACAAAATTCAGGTTTGTCCCTGGTGCTTGCATTAAGTTACAGTTCCCGATGGGAAATTACCGATGCCGTAAAACGCTTGGCCACTAAGGTTAAATTAGGGGAGTTACAGCCTGATTCCATAACAGAGCAACTGATTGCTGATCATCTGAACACCGCAAAAATCCCTGATCCCGAGTTATTGATTCGTACCAGTGGCGAACAACGGATCAGCAATTTCTTACTTTGGCAGATTGCTTATACGGAATTATACATAACCGACGTTTTATGGCCTGATTTTACCAAAGACGAATTCTATAAAGCATTGATCACCTATCAGCAACGTGAACGCCGGTTTGGATTAACCAGTGAACAGATAAACCCCGGAACGGCATGAGGTATTTATTCGCTGGTCTTCTGGCCTTACTCATTTCGATCCCTGCAGTTGCTCAACAAATAGCCGTTGACTATGAAAATCCCAAAGAGTATGTCATAGGCAGTATTCAGGTGGAGGGAACTAAGTACCTTGACAAAGACATCTTAATACTACTTTCCGGATTGCGTCCGGGCTCCAGGGTAATGGTTCCGGGTAGTGATGTTACCAAATGTGTGCAGGCACTCTGGAAGCAAGGCCTTTTTGCCGATGTCAGCATAGAAGCCAGATCGATAACAAACGATACCATTCACCTGGTGTATCAGTTAACGGAGAAGCCCCGTCTTTCAGCATTCACCTTTAAAGGAATCCGTAAAGGCGAACAGAGCGACATTCGTGAAAAAATTAATCTGACTAAGGGTAAGGTATTAACAGATAATATTCTGGTAAACACTAAAAATGCAATTTCAAACTATTATACCGACAAAGGATTTGTTCACGCAAGTGTAGAACTAAAAACAGTTAAGGATACGACATTCCCCAATTCGGTATTGTTATATATCGTTATTAATAAAGGCAATCGCGTTAAAATTGATGATATCATCGTTAGTGGGAATCGTGAAATTAAAAGCAGGAAGCTCTATGGCCAGATGAAAAAAACAAAGCGTAATACCTGGTATTCCATTTTTAATATCTCACGATTAATTCAAAAAGATTTTGACAACGACAAACGAAGCGTAGAGGATTATTACAACAAAAAAGGATTCAGAGACGCAACCATCACTCACGATAGCCTCGCTACAAATCCGAAAGGTAATTATGTGTTGTATCTGACTATCGACGAGGGTAACAAATATTATTTCAGAACGATAACCTGGAAAGGAAATACAAAATACAGCAGTGGACGACTGGATACCATTTTAAATATAAATTCAGGAGATGTATTTAACCAACAACGATTCGACCGTCGCTTAAAAGCCGACCCGAATGGAAACGATGTGTCCTCCTTATATCTTGACGATGGTTATTTATTTTTTAATGCAACACCGGTTGAGGTGAACATAGACAATGACTCTATTGATATTGAAATCAGGATTTATGAAGGCCCCCAGGCGATTATCAACGAAGTTAACATTAGTGGTAATGATAAAACCAGTGAGCACGTGGTGCGGCGTGCGCTACGTACTTTACCCGGAAATAAATTTAGCAGGGCAGATATTATTCGTTCACAGCGCGAGCTTGCTACATTGGGCTTCTTTGACCCGGAGAAGACACAAATTATCCCTGTGCCACATCCCGAGAATGGTACCGTAGATATCAATTATATTGTCGAGGAAAAGCCCAGCGATCAGTTGGAATTATCTGCAGGGTATGGTGGTCAGGTATTTGGGGTAACCGGTTCGCTCGGTGTTCGCTTCAATAATTTTTCGACCAGAAACATGTTCCGTAAGGGGGGATGGAGTCCAATTCCCGTTGGCGATGGTCAACAGGTGGGTATCAGAGCACAGTCCAACGGACGCCTTTTTCAATCCTACAATATCAGTTTCACTGAACCTTGGCTGGGAGGTAAAAAGCCTAATTCCTTATCGGTTGGTGGTAACCGTACCCGTATTGCAACAACCTGGGATAAGGAAAATCCGAACTACGGTTATCTGATTACTACCGGAGCATCTATCGGCTATGGTCGACAGCTTAAGTGGCCCGATGATTATTTTACCCTTGTTTCCTCTATTGACTATCAGAACTATGACCTCAAAAATTATGCGAGTCGAAACTTTATCATTTCAGATGGCACAGCCAACTCACTGAGTATTAAAGAAACATTCAGTCGCAACTCCTTAAGTGACTTCACTTTTCCTAAATCAGGTTCTAATATTACGCTTACCGTCCAGATTACGCCTCCCTGGTCCTTATTCAGCGGAAAAGATTATACCGACCTGCCTAATAATCAAAAATACAAGTGGATTGAATACCATAAATATCGGTTCACATCAGACTGGTACACGAATGTTTTTGGAAAATTTGTTCTACGTACGGCCACTAAAATGGGTTATTTGGGTAATTACAATTCTGAGATTGGACCTTCTCCCTTTGAGCGGTTTGTTTTAGGCGGTGATGGTTTAAGTAACTTAAACTTCAATCTTGCGGGCCAAGAGATTATTGCTCAGCGGGGTGGATATGACCCTTATGCTCCGCCCGGGGGAGCTACAATATTTAACAAGCATATTGTAGAATTACGCTATCCTTTTTCCACGAATCCCAGTGCGTTTATTTACGGGCATATTTTCGCTGAAGCGGCGAACCAATGGTTGCGTGTAAGAGACTTTAATCCCTTTAAGCTCAACCGTTCTGTTGGTGCAGGTATGCGCTTTCTGCTTCCCGCCTTCGGTTTGCTTGGCTTTGATTATGGCATACCATTTGACTTACATCAGGTATTCCCGGGCACACCCAAGGCAACGACTTTACGAGAGTTGTTCAGTCGAGGTAAAATAACCATCGTACTTGGATTTGAACCGGAATAATTAATAACAAAACAAACATTAACTATGAAAAAGAATCTAATCCTCATTGCCTTATTTGCTTTAACAGCAATTTCCGCGCAGGCGCAACGATTTGCCTATGTCGACTCAGACTATATCCTTAGCAATATTCCCGAGTATGCTGAGGCACAAAAACAACTGGATGAAATTTCTAAAAACTGGCAAAAAGAGATCGAAAACAAGTTTAAAGAGATCGATCAGTTGTACAAAAATTATCAGCAGGAGCAAGTGCTGTTTACCGAGGAAATGAAAAAACAGAAACAAAAAGAGATTGAGGACAAAGAAAAAGCCGCCAAAGAACTGCAAAAGAAACGCTTTGGTTACGAAGGAGATTTATTTCAGAAGCGGCAGGAGTTGATTAAGCCCATACAGGATAAAATGTACGAGGCCATTTCAAAGGTAGCCGGCACAAAAGGCTTTGATGTTATTTTTGATAAATCAAGTAGCACAACCATGTTATATAGTAACAGTAAACTAGATGCCAGCGACGATGTAATAAAACAATTGGGTTATACTCCCAAACAGAAATAAGTTATTTTTACGCGCCCTAAATAAATACCATCCAAACCATGAAATTAAAACAATTAGCACTAATAGCAGTTCTGCTTATTTCCTTCAGCACGGCTAACGCTCAAAAATTTGGTCACATTGATTCAGGAGATTTACTGGAACTTATGCCTGAAGTAAAAGGAGCGGATTCTTCACTGGCCATATATCAGAAGTCGCTTGAAGATTCATACAATAACATGATCACCGAATACCAGACCAAGCTGGCCGACTTCCAAAAGAATGAAAAAACACTTCAGGACTATCAGAAAGAACTGAAACAACAGGAGTTGCTCGACTTGCAGAATCGTATTCAATCCTTTCAGGATGGCGCTCAGGAGAAACTGCAAACCAAAAAGCAGGAAATTTATTCGCCAATTTTAAAGAAAGCTGAAGATGCCGTGAAAGCTGTTGCAAAAGAAAATGGCTATGCTTATGTTTTCGATACCAGCATCGGCGCAGTTATTTATGCACAGGATGCTGATGACATTATGCCTCTGGTAAAAAAGAAACTTAACCTGAAATAATAAGATTTAAAAAGGGTATAAACCGGCAGTTGCACAATCCGATTTGCGCGATGCCGGTTTTTTTAATTTATGAACGCTTCTCAACCTATAGGAATTTTTGACTCCGGTATTGGCGGACTCACTGTTGCGCAAAGTGTTACGCGCCTATTGCCCAAGGAACAATTGATCTACTTTGGTGATACTGCCCACCTGCCTTATGGTGATAAATCCTTTGATGCAATTCGTTCCTATTCCATACGCATTGCTGATTTTTTACTCGATAAAAAATGTAAGGTTATTCTTATTGCCTGCAACACCGCTTCAGCCGCGGCCTACGATATATTAACGGAATATGTAGGAGATAAAGCCATAGTAATGAATGTAATTGATCCGCTCGTTGAAAAAGTAGCCGGTGATAAAAGCATACAAAAGGTTGGTATTATTGGAACCAAAACCACCGTGGCATCGGGTGTCTATGAGAAAAAACTAAAAGATAAACGAGCTGATCTTGAAGTGGCTTCACTCGCTACAGCACTGCTGGCATCGATGATCGAAGCGGGTTTCTACAATAACTCTGTATCACAGGCGGTAATTAACTCTTATTTATCCTATCCTGATTTTCAGGATATCCAGGGAATCATATTGGCCTGCACACACTATCCACTGATACGCAAAGAAATTGAGTTCTATTTTCATAGTCGCATTAAAGTTTTTGATTCTACCGATATCGTTGCGCAACAGTTACACGATGTATTATTCAAACAAAACTTGTTGCGCCCTGAGTCAAGTAATATGCCGCACGAGTTTTATGTTTCAGATTATACTCCCTCATTTGAGCAAACAGCCCGTCTGTTTTTTGGAAATGCTGTGGCATTAAATCATAGCAATATCTGGGCTTAGTCTGCTCGAGGTGTTATGTCTCACTCAAAAGCCAATAAATAGACAAAAAAGATAGTATATTAAATTTAGATAATGTTATGAATCTAATCACATATTACCTTTAAGCAATTCGACAAATGAAGAAAGTAATACTAATTTGCTTTGCTGCCATCTTGAGCAGCAATCTGAACGCTCAGATATCAGATTCTATATTCTGGGACGGTAAGCAAAGAACCTACAAGTTCTTTCTCCCAACTTCATATACCGGAACACAAAAAATTCCGATGATTATTTCACTTCACCCAAGTTTTAGTAATGCGGATAATCATATAAATGCTGCCAAATGGCAATTGATTGGCGACACAGCTAACTTTATTTCCGTTTACCCAAATGGCACATCAAATCAACAAGGAAGCACCAATTTTAGTTGGAATGCCTACAACCTATCAATCGGCAGTTCCGCTGATGATGTTGGTTTTTTAAATGCTCTATTAGACAGCATGATAACGAATTATGCTGTTGATACTTGCAGAATTTACATTTCCGGATTTTCAAATGGTGCATGGATGTCGTGGCGGATGATGTGCGACTTCACAAATAGGTTTGCAGCTGTTGCTCCGCTAAGTGGCTCATGGAAATATGGCAAAGATGGCTTTTGCGACCACGGAGGTTGTAATGGTTCAACAATTCCAGGGACAAACCCACCATCTCAAGAAGCTACAATGAACTGCATACCGTCCAAAAGAATGCCCTACATGTATTACAGAGGAACCAATGAGGTAAATCTTACTGATAGAGCCATTACTGACCCGAATGGCATCTATTTTTGGTCTCGTCACAATGGGTGTGATACAATACCTACTGTTGATACCATTAACAGTAATGGTGACCAAATTATACGAGAGAGATACCTAAATTGTCAGGACAGTACAGAAACGATAATTATGAATGTGGTGGGTAATTCGCATACGTGGCATGCATCAGCAACTAATGAGTTTTGGAAATTCCTTAGAAAGTATAGCAAATGCTCGGGAGGAATTACTACAGACGTTTCTGATATCGATGATAATAATAAATTTGAAATTTACCCAAACCCAACAAATTCAACGCTTTTCATCAAAACAGCATATTTGTCTTCGTTTCAATTCAGCATTATCAATGCAATGGGGCAGGTTATTATGCAGGGGCGACTGAATGATAATAGTATTGATGTTTCCTCTTTGCAATCAGGTATTTATTTCGTGCGACTGAAGGATGAAAACGGGCAATGGTTCAATTCAAAATTTATTAAAGAATAAGGCTATTAAGAAAGTGGTATTGATCGGCTCTTTATATGATATGTCTTTACACAAACGCTTATGAATCGGTTATTAAAGTTTTTTCTCAATAACACACTCCACAATAAGTGTAAAATTTGTGTTGTCCGGTTTGTTAATGGCGAGCATATCAAATAATTTTTTCAGCATCAAGGTCTGATTATTAGAAATTGCAGCTCAATTTCTTTTTTCAAAGTATATCCGCTAATACGTTGTACAGCGATTCATTAACCGTAAAGCCGGCTGAAAAAGTT
>BJGO01000059.1 GCA_014190535.1 Bacteroidota bacterium
AGCAGATAATTTAGTTGCAAATGGAAGTGCAAGTTTAACTTACGTAATTGAAGGTACAATTATTGGTTCGTCTGCAGCAAATGTATATTTCACAAGCCAACCAAATTGTAGTCAAGGGGCTGTAGTTCGTCAAACTCAAGATTTAGGAAAATCAAAAACAAAAACAGCAACTTATCAAGTAAAAGATGATAACGGTGATGTCATTTGGTCAGGCAATGTAACATTTGACGCAACTAAAGATTGCACTTCCTATGAACTAGTTTATTAGGATACGAATAATAATATTAACTGATAGATGTGGGGCTTTTTTGCCCCATATTTATTTTATACTTATAGACTTTTAGGAGACAATTAAATAACACGTGTACAATCATAAATAAAATATTGGCATTGTGGGCGTGGGCTTCCCCATTATTCGACAGTAATAAATTAATGTATTACTACTTGCGTGTCTCACGTTAATCAGACTTGTACTCATACAGCCCATTAAACCTTCTTTAATTTCGGCTATCTTATATTTGACACATAGCTAACCATGAAACCACTACTACTGCTCACCTTGTTATTGACTTTGCAGATAAAACTCACTTTCTCGCAATCGTTCAATCCCCTGCTCGCAGAAAAACTTCAATATACCTTGGACAGTTTTCAGACCGCCAACAATATCAAAGGCATCTCGGCCTGTGTGATTCTTCCGGTATCGGGCTCATGGAAAGGGGTTTCCGGTAATTCGCATGCCGGTACGCCAATCACAACCGATATGGAATTTGGCATTGCCAGTAACACCAAATTATTTACCGGCGTGCTTCTTCTGAAACTTGCTGAACATGGCATCATTAACCTCGATGACTCGCTACACGAATACCTGCCCACCCTAAATCATGTTGACTCTACCATCACCATCCGGCAACTGCTGAACCAAACCAGCGGATTAGCAGATGTAAATGATATAGTCGGCTATGCCGACTCGGTGCTAAGTAACCCAAACCATATTTACACACCCAATGAGGTTGTAACCTGGATCGGTGAACCCTTATTTACTCCGGGTAGTGACTGGAACTACAGTAATACAAACTATATCCTCGCCGGCATGATTGCCGAGAGTGCCACAGGTCAAAGCTATGCGCAGTTGCTACGCGACAGCATCTTCACTCCGCTGAGCATGGATAGCACCTTTCTCGATGTGTATGACAGCATTTTATTTACTATAGCACATCCCTGGCAGAACAGCACCGATAATAGCGCAACACCGCGTAAGGCATTGAACAGCGTGGCTTGGGCCGCAGGAGCCTTGTATTCTACAGCCGGTGAAATGGCGCACTGGTATCATAGTTTGTTCAATGGACCATTCCTGAACGGTAGTTCAATAAATGAACTCAGCAGTTTTGTGGGATCAGGTAATTATAGTGTAGGGCTTTTTGAATCGAGTATACTGGGCCGAACCGTGTGGCATCATGGCGGATCGATTTGGGGCGGCTATAATTCATCAATGATGTATGATACCGCAACGAGTGCAGTTATTTGCGTGCTAATTAATCAGAACCCCTCACAGGCTGTTATCATAGCACGTAAACTGCTGTCGGATATCATCGGTGACCCGTTAGCTATTGAACCTGAAATCTTGCAAAACCATACCGCGTTGCTTTATCCCAATCCATCGAATGGTCTGGTACAGATCGATGAATCCCAACAAGAGATCGAACACATTCGGATAATAAATATCTCCGGCGAAACCGTTCTCGAAACTCAGGCAACACGTTTCTCCATTATCCATTTGCCCAATGGCTTATATCTTGTTGAGGTATCATCCAAAGGGCACATAAAACATTACAGAATGTTAAAACAATAGTCTGTTTGTAATCACGTTATTTGATGCATACATTTTATTAATTCGAAGATGTGCACAATTACACGTTTTTTTTAGTTCTACCCTATCAAAAAAAGTGGGTTTGATAACCTAAATCCCGAATGTATATGCTGTTGCTTATTAAAAAGACCATATTGATGATTTTAATCACGCTAACGATCGGTTTTTTGATTCCGGAGCAATTTAAAATGCCGGTAATAGGCGCATCCGAAAACAGTTACAATCAGGAATCCTTCTGGTACTATCCGTGGGGGAAATCGGTTACCCATAAAGGCGTTGATATTTTCGCTAAAACCGGCACACCGGTTTTTTCGTCAACCATAGGCTTAGTCTTGTTCTGCGGTAATATGGGGCGGGGAGGAAAAGTCGTAATCGTGTTGGGTCCAAAATGGCGCCTACATTATTATGCTCACCTTAACGAAATAAAAACAAGCAAACTTTCTCTAGTCAACCATGATAAAACCATAGGTACGGTGGGCACTACAGGGAATGCCGCGGGCAAGTCGCCTCATTTACATTATTCCATTGCCACGTTGATACCTTATCTCTGGCGCATTGATGGCTCCCCTCAAGGTTGGAAAAAAATGTTTTATCTGAATCCCATTGACAAACTCAGGCAATAAAATACAGAATTAAATCTGTGCCCCTTGGTGTATTCAATGACCGATTAAACAAATAATATATTAGTTTCGGATGCGAATTAATTAACAAATACATTCTGTTTTTTTTACATGAGTGAAGTTCCAAATCAGCAACCGGTTGATCATAAAGTCGAGGCACCCACCTCTGCTGACCATAAGATAGCTCAACTAGAAAAAGAGGTTGAATCACTTCGCTCCAATTTGCAGGAACCCGGCAAGGAGTCATTCATCAAATCGAATTCCTCTCTTTTTATCAGTATCATTGCAATCACTACTTCTATTGCATTCAGCCTTTACGGTATTTTTAAGGAGAACCGAATCGAAGATGAACAACAAATAAAGGCCATACAAATAACCAAAGAAGAGCGAATCAAAAAAATTGAAGAACTGACCATCAGCTTATCAGAATTATATGAGCGATATGCTAAATTATCATCAGAGCCAAACATCGATGAGAGTACCATAAATTCTTACTTAACCTATAATAAGCTGATCTATATCAATAAAATTATTGCATTGATTGATGGCTTCAACGACGATTTACCACCTGCTTTATTTTCGCTGATCGGTTATGAATTAAAACAACAGGAACAAAATAAGAAAGCGCTTGATTTTTTTTACCTCGAACTAAAAAATGCAAAAACAGCAATAGCTAAAATTAATGCATACAGGGATCTGGCTCTGGCTTATGGCGTAAATAACTCGGAGAACTATAATCCGGACTCGAGTTATCATTACCGTAAATTAAGCATTCAGTTCTCTGATCGTATTTATGGTGAACAAAAGTTTTCTTACAAGGGGTATTCCTACTACCAATGGGCGTCAAACGAGTTTTACAATGGGAATACAACTCTTGCAAAATCTTTAGCTGACAGTGCAAAGAATCAATATGCACTTATGCAGGATAACAACAATCAGAAGAACTATTATTTAAAACTATTAAGCAGACTGCTTGAATCTGAAAATCGTAAATACCTGAATAAGGTATTTGTAAACCTATCCGGAGAATGGAACACCCCGGGCACATCTAAAACTAAAGCCCATGTGCACTTCTATCAGAATGCCACGGTATGGATGTGTAGTCTTGAGTTGTATGACTCAGAAAAAATATCAACTAACTTCACGGGCACTCTTATTTCCACAACAGATCGTTATATGACATTCTCCCTGCAAGGTATGAAAAAATTGAGCGACAGGGAATTTGTTAGCGGCTCGAGTGCTATACTGCGTGTGTCAAGGATAAATAATTATGACAATCAACTCGATGTTACTTTGAATGATCTATATAGCAATCCGTTGCTATTCCGCATCTATAAAAAGTAAACATCAGAACACGATTAGCAAACAATATTATATTTATGATTACATTCACTGAACCAAAATTAAACGACTATGAAAAATAATTTTCTATACATCACACTCTTGCTGTGCACCACTATACTTTGCGCCAACGCACAAATAAGATTTACCGCAGGAGTGGGCTGCGACATTTATGGCAGTAAATACATCGTAGATGATAACCTCAGTGATATAGATTTGAACGACTTCCATAAAGTGAGCATCAGCCTTGCACCAAAACTGCTTGTTGGAATTGATGTTTCTAAACGGGTTCGCATACTTACCGGTTTTGGTACATTTACACGTAGCGATCAATTTGACTTTAATGATGCTCCCTCATCATTTTCCGCCGAACCCGGAAACCTGCTCAGCAAAAACAAATACAATACGATACCAGTACTGGTACTATTTAACTTCCTGAGTAAAGAAAGTAACAGTCGCTTACCTATTGGTTTTGGTATGGATTTTACCTCGTTCAGGCAAATAGATATTTCATCAGATAATCTGAGTAGCCTGGGCGCTGAGAGTTTGCCTATTTCCCGTAAATACGACGAAGTAAAAGATGTGATTGATAAAAACATGAATGCCGTTAGTTTTCAAATCGGGTACGGTTACGAAATCACTGAACATATCGGTATCGATGCCGTCCTTTTTGCCCGATATGACTTGAGCGATTTCAATAAGTTAGATGCCTTATACGACCGCTATGCCTTTGCCGGATTAAATATTATGGCAATGTACAAGTTCTAGAAAAATCTTAAATCGTGAAATCGGTATCAGGCAAAGGAGCAAGTATGTTTTGAGCATACCTATCATAGCTTGTAATAAGCAGATCCTTTAGTTAGCATAGTGAGCTTAGACCAATCGGGGTATGAGCTGTTGTGCGATTCGGAACATTAACAATGTTCCAAACTAAACTTTAAGACCGTTGGCTTCTGCTATCAGCTCAGCGAGATCTTTAACCTTAACGTCGCTGTCCTTATTTTTTTGCTTAACCCCATCTTCCATCATAATAATACAAAACGGACATGCTGCCGCAATAACACCGGCTCCGGTATTTAGAGCTTGTTCAGTGCGTGTTATATTTACACGTGATGTTCCTGGCTCTTCTTCTTTGAATACCTGAGCACCACCGGCACCGCAACACATTCCTTTGGTTCTGCATTTTTTCATCTCACGCAAGTCTGCCTTGAATGCTTCAATAACTGTTCGGGGGGCTTCATAGACACCATTACCTCGCCCGATATAGCAACTGTCGTGATAGGTTATCGCCTGACCCTGCAATGGATTATTTTCGTTTATTTTCAGTTTACCCTCCTCAATCAGTTTTGCAAGAAAAGTAGAGTGGTGCATCACTTCGTATGTACCACCCAATGCAGGATATTCATTTTTAATAGTATTAAAACAATGCGGACAAGCGGTTACGATTCGTTGAATACCATATTGGTTCAGCGTTTGGATATTGGTCATGGCCTGCATCTGGGCCAGAAACTCATTGCCACTTCGCTTGGCCGGATCGCCGGTGCATGTTTCTTCCAAGCCAAGAACGGCAAAACTGATATTGGCCTGTTGTAATATTTGAGCAAAGGAACGGGTAACGGATTTGTACCGATCATCAAATGCTCCTGAACATCCAACCCAAAACAATACATCAACCGATTCACCGGAAGCCGCCTTTTCAGCCATTGTAGGTATGTTGAGACCATTGGCCCAGTTAAATCGGTCAGCAGGTGAGAACTGCCAGGGCGCTCCGTTATTTTCAATATTGGTATTCATACCAACCAGTTCTCCGGGCATCTTGGAATCTTCCAAGACAAGATTGCGACGCAAATCAACAATTATGGCCAGTGGATCGATATTGACCGGGCATTCCTCAACGCAAGCCTGACAGGTTGTACAAGCCCAGAGCTCTTCCTCGGTGATGTACTGATGAAGCAGCGTTTTATTATCGGTAAAGGAGGGGCCGTGCTGATCAATATTTCGTCCCACTTCCTCCATACGATCCCGTACGTCCATCATAATTTTTCGTGGGCTCAACTTTTTACCGGTCTGATTAGCCGGACAGGCATCTGTACAACGTCCGCATTCCGTACAGGAGTATGCATCCATCAGCTGTTTACGTGTTAGGTCCGTTATGTCTTTAACACCAAAACGACCACGGTATGGTTCACCCGAAGCGGAGGATGGATCAAGTATAGCCTTTACCTCGTTCGTTACATATTCCGGTGAACTCAGCATCGCCTGAGGGCTCAGTTTTGCATAGTAGGTATTCGGGAAAGCAATGATTACATGAAAATGCTTCGAGATAATCAGGTAATTCATGAATATGAGTACACCAATGATATGCAACCACCAGCAGGCCCGTTCAGTTATGATTAATACAACATCAGAGACCCCAGACCATAATGGTGCTATCAGCGAGCTAACCGGAAACGCCCCTGCCTGCATATAGTGTTCAACTCCTCGCCGCTGCAGTTCAACATCGGCGGCATTCATCGTAAGGAAAAAAGACATTAATGCAATTTCGAAGATCAATATGAGGGTGGCATCTTTAGTTGGCCAACCGGCCATCTCGGGTTTATTGAATCGACTCAGTTTGATAACATAGCGACGGATTAAAAAAGCGACACACGCCACGATAACCAAAAAGGCAAGTACTTCGAAACTACCTATTAACAAATTATAAAGTGCGGTTGGTAATACTGAGGCAAACACCCGGTGAGTACCAAAAAGTCCATCAATGATAATCTCTAGCATCTCCAGGTTGATAATGATAAACCCAAGATATACGGCAAGATGTAGCAGTGCCGGTACCGGTCTTTTAAACATCTTTTTCTGACCGAAAGCTACCAGCAACATATTTTTCCAGCGTGCTGATGCCGGTCCGGGGTACGTGGTCTTTTTCCCCAGCTGTATGTTGCGAATAACTCGCTGAATTCCCTTTACGAAATAATAAATCCCTCCGGCGAAAGCCATTCCAAACAAAATTTGTTCAATAATCATGCGTATTGTGTATTAAGGATGTGTTTGAATTCGGTAAAGATGATGTACTTTAACATAGCAAAAAAAGTAAAAAATGAACCGATTTGTTTACCTGTTAGGTACTATTTTATGTTTGTTATGCATGAATCTGTCCGCTCAGCGCATGGTGGCCTATTTCAACAGTGAACTTATCTTCTATGTACAGAAACAAAATAATCCGGATGAAATCCTGCATCTGCTGGTGCAGGGTGATGTATCAGCTATCGAACAGTTTGCTCAAGCTCACGAAGGGCGAATCGTCTATACCGTAAAAGATATAGCATCAGTGCGCATCAGGGCATCATACCTGAATGCATTACTGCATGCGAACGGCATTCAGCGTGTGGAGGGCTATCACGGCAACGGACGTATTCTTGATGATCAGACCGATATCCATGCCAATATTACTTCGGTAAAAGAAGGACAGCCCCCACTCACACAGGCTTATACCGGTAAAGATGTTGTCGTAGGCATACTTGATACAGGCATAGAAATCGATCACGACGATTTCAAGGATTCAACCGGACAAACTCGTATTAAATATTTATGGGATCAGGTTTCAACAACAGGTGGTGTAACGCCCGCTTTCGGATATGGTCAGGAATGGGACTCCACGGCAATACAGAACGGTAATTGCACACATAACGAAGCGGCCAATTATTACGGACACGGCTCTAATGTTACAGGAGCAGCCGCCGGAAATGGACTTGCCCTGAATAACTATCAGGGTGTTGCTCCTCAGGCTGATATCATCAGTGTAGCGTGCGACCTGGGAGAAAACTTTCTGAATAACGTTGCCGATGCCACTGCCTATATCTACCAAAGAGCAACACAGTTGGGAAAACCCTGTGTCATCAGTTCAAGCGTTGGAACGTATAATGGTTCGCACGATGGTGCTGACCTGCCTGCTCAATTTATCTCAGCATTAATTAATCAGCAACAAGGCAGATCATTTTGTGCCTCTGCCGGAAATGCCGGAAATATACTTTTACACCTCGGATACACGGTTGAACAGGACTCCGCCTATACGTGGTTTCGTTACGAACCTACCATAAGCCGAGTTTACTATGAAATATGGGCATCAAAAGAGAATTTCAATGATGTGTTTTTTTCTGTTGGCGCAGATAAGCCATCACCGAGTTTTGCAAAACGGCTTACATCACCCTATTACAATATTCAATCAAACTTTAATCTTAGCTCCGGTGTAGATAGTCTCAAAGACACCTTATTTGTAGACAATCATCGAATTGGGATACTAAATCTATATGCCGTTGACTATAATGACTCCACGTATAAATTAATCGTACAGATTTTTCCCGACAGTACAACATACCTGTGGCGCTTCACAACAAAAGGATCTGGTTATTTTGACTGCTGGTCGCATCCCTTGTATACGGGAACGTCCAACACCGTGAAAACGAATTTACCATTAGCAAGTAACTATCCCGATATTGCCCGTTACCGTATTCAGGATACCAGAAAAACTATAGTAAGCAGTTTTACCTGCTCAAAAGAAGTGATTGCCGTTGCGAACTATGTAAATCGAAACCAGTTTATCAATTACAGCAGCAATACCACTACATACGCCTCTGATACTGTTGGAGCAAGGGTGATATCATCCAGTCAGGGACCATCACGTGACGACCGATTAAAACCCGAAATAGCGGCACCGGGTGGTGGCACGCTGGCTCCGGGACAACTTTCTACCTTAGCACAGCTAATTGTAAGTGACCCCACTAAAGTAGCTCAGGGCGGGCTTCATAATGTTAATGGCGGTACGTCTATGTCTTCTCCTGTGGTTGGTGGAATCATTGCACTATACCTGGAGAAATATCCCGATGCCGGTTGGAATCAAGTTCGCGATGCCATGAAATGGTCTGCCAAGTCAGATACATTCACCGGAACCAACCTGCCGGATATGAAATGGGGATGGGGAAAGATCAACGCTTTTGACATGTTGACCATTAACATAGTTTATGGTTGTACGGATTCAAACTCAATAAACTACAACCCATTAGCCACTATCGATGACGGGTCCTGCGTAAATGATACCCTGGTGACCATATATGGTTGTATGGATAGCCTTGCACTGAACTATAATCCGCTGGCGAACGCAGACGACGGCTCCTGCATTTATGATACTCTTACCATAATATATGGTTGTACCGATAGCTCAGCCATGAATTATAATCCACTGGCAAACACAGATGACGGTTCCTGTGTGTATGATACCACGTCAACCGGAAACCAATTAGACCTTTCGATAGCCCTATTTCCTAATCCTGCCACACACACCGTTTTTGTACAATTAACCCGGGTACTTGATGGGGAGTTGATCCTATGCGATATTACCGGAAGAATCATACTGACTCAAGCTTTACGCCGCGATCGGTTATCCCACAGCATTGATGTATCGGCCATAGCTCCGGGTTTATATCTCTGTTACATCGCACAGGGTAATAAAAAAATATATCCGGTCAAACTCACGAAATTGTAATATTGAATTCGTTTATGAAAAATGTTTTACTCAACGAAGACCAGATTCAGAAAAAGATACGCCGTATTGCTTTCGAAATTTATGAGCAGAACTATAATGAAAAAGAATTATGCATCATCGGAATCCGACATAACGGTTATGAATTAGCGACACATTTATCCAAATCGATAAAAGAAATTTCCGGCATCAACACAATTCAGTGTGGCCTTACAATGAATAAGAACAAACCCCTAACACAGCCTATTATCAGCGATTGTGAACTGGATTTTATAACCGGTAAAACAGTTATTCTCGTAGATGATGTTGCGCACTCCGGTAAAACACTGATGTATGCCCTAAAGCCTCTCATGGATAAAAATCCTCTTAAAATTCAAATTGCCGTGCTCATTGATCGTAAGCATAAACGCTTTCCGATAACTGCAGACTATGTTGGTCTGTTATTGTCTACCGGTATGCACGAGATGGTGCACGTTCAGATGGGCAAAGAGCTAGCCGCCTTTGTTGAATAAGCTTAGCCGATCAACGAGTTGCTCTAAGGTTTCTTTTTCGGGCTCAAAAATCAAGTGAGCCTGCAGATAAAATTGCTCTCGTCGTGTTACATTTTGATTTATAAATGCTGCGAGTTGTGATTCGTCCATCCCCATCAATAAGGGGCGTTGCATTTGTTGATGAATTAATCGCTGATGCAATACATTGATTGATTGTTTCAAATAAATCACTAATCCACTTTTGAGCATAACTTCAAGGTTATCATAAAAGCAGGGAGTACCTCCACCACAGGCAATAACTGCTTGTTGAAGATGTGTGACTTTTTTCAGATAACGTTGCTCTAATACACGGAAGTATTCCTCACCACGATCTAAAAAGATGTCGGTTACTGATGTACCGTGCGCCGTTTCAATGTATTGATCCAGATCTATAAACGGATAACGGACCATTGAAGCCAATCGCCGGCCAATTGTTGTTTTGCCGGCACCCATATAGCCGATCATATAAATTCGAGATTCCATAAATTACTAAAAATAAAAAACCCTCCTGATTGGGGAGGGTTAATTTCTTAAAGAATCACTAGGGATTAGTGACCTCCTCCTGCTGCAGGAGCTGTTGTAGCAGTGGTATCAGCAGGAGCTGAAGCCGTAGTGTCAACAGGAGCTGATGTAGGTGTAGTAGTTTCAGTTGTAACTGAATCTTTATTTTCACCTTCTTCTTTGTGTTCTGCAGAGTTGCAAGCCGCTAATGCTAAAACTGTGCATACTGCGATGATTGAAAAGTACTTTTTCATTTAGTAGGGTTTTAATTTGCGTGCAAATATATTGTTATTCATTTGAATTGAACAAATTTTTATTGCGGCTTTCTGAAAATAATAATTAAAGGAGAACCGGTAAAGTCGTATTTGGCGCGTAGCTTGTTTTCCAGGAAGCGTCTGTAAGATTCAGCTACTTCGAGTGGATAGTTACAATAAATAATGATAGTTGGCACCTGAGCCCTCACCTGTTCTGCTTTGTAGAACTTAATAAATTGACCGCGATGTGTCGGTGGAGGATTGGAATCCGTTAATTCCATGATAAACTCATTAAGTTCCTCATTATTCAGTTGCTGCCTGCGACGCTCATAAACCGCCAGTGCAGATTCAATAACCTTGTGAATCCTCTGCTTCTCCGTAACCGAGGTAAATACAACAGGCACATCACTAAATGGAGCCAGTTTCTTACGGTATTCATCTTCCAGTTTTTTAAGCGTATTCGTTTCTTTGGTCATCAGATCCCACTTATTGGCAACAAGTACTACCCCTTTCTTTCGGTTTGCCGCAATGGAAAAAATTTTCAGGTCCTGCGATTCCAAGCCATGCACAACATCAAACATCAGGATGCATACATCGGCGTCTTCAATAGTTTTGATGGCCCTGATAACGGAATAAAATTCGATATCTTCATCAACCTTACTTCGCTTGCGTATTCCGGCTGTATCAATCAAATAAAACTCCTTGTTGTATAAGTTATAGTATGTATGAATAGAATCCCTGGTGGTTCCGGGTATATCGGTAACGATATTCCGTTCTTCACCAATAAGCACGTTGAGCATACTGGACTTGCCCACATTAGGCCTACCTACAATTGCAAATTTTGGAATGCCTGCGGGAAGGGTTGTCGTATCATCCTTAATGTTTACAGCAATTTCGTCCAGTAATTCGCCGGTTCCTCCGCCGTTGATCGACGATATAAAAAAAGTGTGTTCAAAACCTAATGACCAAAACTCCTGTGCCTCTAATAAACGATTGCCATTATCCACTTTGTTTACGGCAAGCAATGCATTCTTACCCGAACGGCGTAACATTTCCGCTACTTCATAATCCAGATCAGTGATTCCGGTTGTTACATCGGCAACAAACACGATCACGCTGGCCTCCTGTAAGGCGATGAGCACCTGCTTACGAATCTCTGCTTCAAACACATCATCGGAATTTTTCACAAATCCACCGGTATCAACTACGTTGAAGGTTTTTCCATTCCACTCACCGATACCATAGATGCGGTCGCGGGTGACACCACTCACATCGTCCACTATGGCTTGTCGCTGACCAATGATACGGTTAAATAAGGTTGATTTACCAACGTTGGGCCTTCCTACTATCGCTACTATGTTATTCATCGCTCCGCAAAAATAGTCTTTACTGTTTATAGCCCCACCGATTCAGTTCCTGCTCGCTGTTCCGCCAGTCTTTTCTCACCTTGATACTTAACTCAAGAAATACTTTCTGTTGCACGAAATCTTCTATCTGTTTTCTGCATCGAATACCCAGCTCACGTATCGAAGAGCCCTTATGGCCTAACAATATGCCTTTTTGTGTTTCTCGTTCAACAATCACCGTAGCCTTAATTACCGTGATGGTCTCTTTTTCTTTGAACTCATCCACTATAATGTGAACAGCATAAGGTATCTCTTCGTGAAACATCAATAGTATTTGCTCGCGAATCAGCTCCTGTATAAAAAAGCGCGTTGAACGGTCGGTCAGTTCATCCGTATCATAATATGGGGGGTGTATCGGCAACGCAACTTTAATGACCTCAATCAAAGCGTGCAGATTGGTTCCGTTTTTTGCAGACACCGCTATAATACCGGCCTTCGGGTATTTAGCCTTCCAGTTATCGTACTGTTTGTCCAACACATCCGATGCTATTTTATCAGATTTATTCAGGGCGATAATTAAAGGTTTAGAACTCAGCGAGATAAATGCATCAATGAGTTGATAATCTTCTTTTGTGGAAGAGGCATCAACAATCAATAAATTCAAATCGGTATCCTTTAATGCCTCACGAACGAAATCCATCATTTTTTCCTGTAAAAGATATGCGGGCTTGATGAGTCCCGGAGTATCGTAAAAAATAATCTGCGACTGCTCCTCATTAAAAATAGCCTTAATCCGATGCCTGGTAGTTTGTGCTTTATGAGTAACTGCACTAATCTTTTGGCCGATTATGGCATTCAAGAGCGTTGATTTACCGGCATTGGGTAACCCAATAATATTTACCAGACCTGATTTAAATTGCTTATCCAATAGTTTTCAACTTGACTAAAATCTGTATTATTACATACAGAAACTGAAGCTAAGGTACTATGCGTATTGCATTTGATGCTAAACGATATTTTCATAATAAAACCGGACTAGGTAATTACAGCAGGAAATTAATCTCTGCGCTGAGTACTTTTTATCCAAACCACGAGTACTACCTGTGTGATAGCAAACCCGATGAGTCCTTTATGCGCCCGCTTGCACATTGTGAAATATTGCGCTCCGAAAAAAACTATATACCTGATACATTCTGGCGCACCTATAGTATAGCAGACGATTTGAAACAAAAAAACATAGCCCTATATCACGGCTTAAGCAATGAAATTCCCTGGTCGTTAAAGAAGAACGGCATTAAATCTGTTGTAACCATTCACGACATCATACATAAACTATATCCGAACTACTACCCGCTTATTGACCGGATAATTTATGATCGCAAAGTCTCTTATGCTTGTAAAAATGCCGACATCATTCTGTCGACCAGTCATCAAACAAAAAGTGATCTGGCCATTTATTACAATGTAAATCCTGAACGGGTTCAGGTTGTATATCAATCGGTCGTTATGCCCGAAGTAAATGAGCAACAACTTGCCGAAGCAAAGGAGAAGCATAACCTGAAGACGCCGTACTTTCTTTATGTAGGTCGCATAGAGGAACGTAAAAATCTTTTGACTGCCCTAAAAGCATTTAAAAAATTAAATAACCGAGAGCTTTCATTTTATGTAGTTGGTCAGGGCGGAGCCTACAAAGAGTTATGCGAAACATTTGCTCAGGATGAATTACCCGGACAGGTTACATTCTTCAGCGGGATTGACAATGTTGATTTATGCGCCTTTTATAAGTACAGCATTGCCCTGATTTTTGCCTCGCATTACGAAGGGTTTGGCATACCTATTATTGAAGCACAAATATTACGCACGCCTGTAATTACCTCTCAGTACGGATGTTTTAGAGAGATCGCCTCGGTTGCGGCTATCTATGTAAACCCCAACAACATCGATCAACTATCTGAGAGTATGAAAACGATTTACTCCGACTCCGGCCTCAGAAATGAATTACAGCAAGCCGGACAGGAGAACGCTAAACGATTTACCCCGGAATCATTCGCAAATGAATTGATGTCGGCTTACGAAAAGTTATTTAATCGATGATATAAACGCAATTCGTTTACATTTGCGTTTACGCATACCTCATGAAATCTAACAAACTATTCATAATTGCTTTACTTGGCTCGCTCATCCTCTTTTCACGTTGCTCAACTGATTTTGAACTCACCAGCGATTGGAAAGATATAACCATAGTTTACGGAATACTGAGCTATACGGATACTGCCATTTACGTTAAAGTAAACAAGGCCTATTTGGATAAAAAAACAAATGCACTGGTACAGGCGCAGATACCTGATTCCACATACTACAATAACATATCGGTATCGCTCACTGAAACTAATAATGTTGGAACAGTTACTAATAACTTTAGCTTAGAAAAAGTTGATGGTAACGATGAGGGATTTACCAAAGAGGAAGGCATTTTCCCACAAACACCAAATTATCTATACAAGGTAAAGTATAGCCCTAAACCGGATCGTTTCTACACGGTATCCGTAAATAAAGGCGACGAAAATGTGTCTACGGCAACTACGAATATTGTCAATGAAATCGTGGTTATAAAACCAACTATTGCCGCCCCTATCAGTTTGCTACCCGGAGATAATTCCTTTACAACCGTATCTTGGAAAAATCCAAAAAACGGAAAATTTTATGGACTGACCATTCGTATTAACTACGTTGAATACCCAAATGCCTCACCCCAGGATAGTATCAGGAAATCGATTGAATGGAAAATATTTGATGAATTTTTACCGGACATCCCTGATGCGGGAACAACCGTAGAATTTAAATTATTTACGCAAGGTATGTACACCACCATGGCGCAGCTTATCCCTGTTAATACCTCGGTGACACGTGTCTTACGCCAACCTGAATTCATCTTTGGTTCAGGTGCTGAGGACCTGTACACCTATATACAGGTTGTTAAATCCAAGGAAGGCATTACTCAGGGCCA
>BJGO01000060.1 GCA_014190535.1 Bacteroidota bacterium
AGGCCATGTTTTCTACAACGCCAAGAATAGGAACTTTAACCTGATCAAGCGTGAACATGCTCAAGGCCTTGCGTGCATCGGCCAGCGCAACATCCTGTGGTGTTGTTACCACAACCACACCGGTAAGCGGAAGTAACTGAAGGAGTGTGAGGTGAATATCACCAGTGCCCGGGGGCAGATCGATAATTAAATAATCCAGTTCGCCCCACCAGCAATCCGATATAAACTGCCTTAGTGCTGAAGAAACCATTGGACCTCGCCATACAACTGCCTGTTTTTCGTCAATTAAATAACCGATGCTCAGTGAGTATATTCCGTATTGTTGTATCGGTAGCATGTAGTTTTTACCGTTAACAACAGTCATCAGCGGTTTTTCATTTTTGATATTAAGCATGATAGGAACGGAGGGGCCGTATATGTCGGCATCCAGTAAACCTACTTTGGCACCGGCACGCGCCAGCCCAAGGGCAAGGTTTACTGAAATGGTCGATTTACCTACACCTCCTTTTCCTGAGGCAACGGCAATAATGTTTTTCACATCCGGTAGGATATTTTCACGATCGCGGTTACTCGTTACCTCGGCATCCATTGCGATCTCAAAAGTGTATGCTGAGCCAAAGTCTTTTTGTAGTTCGGTAAGACAGTCGTTTTTTATTTTCTCCTTCAGTGGGCAAGCCGGAGTAGTAAGCATTACGGTGAAAGCAACAACATGGTCTTTAATTGAAATCTGACGAATCATATTCAGGGTAACCAAATCTTTTTTTAAGTCCGGATCCTGAACGCGGCTGAGTGTGGATAAAATCTGTGTCTCGGTTATCATGTGGATTTACAAAGGTAGGGGGATAATGAATTTGTGCATACTATGTGCATAAATTCCTTTTTTTATAAATATTTATTGGGGTAGAAAAAATCACACGGTATATTTACGGGCACTAATTTAAAACTCAACCAAATCTATTATGCTAAAAACAATTACAAAAAACACCAAACATTTGTTCGGGATGGCGGGAGCATTATTTTTAATGCTTCTTTGGAATCCCAATTTATCGTACGGGCAGTATTGTATTCCTACCACAGCTCTCGATTGCTCAGCTGGTTTTGATGAATACATCAGTAATGTTACCGTAAATGGCATTTCTAATTCGTCGGGATGCTCTGTCTACACGGATTACAGTAGTTCAGTAACATTCAGCGGAATAGAGGCACAAAGCATCCCGTTCACTATTGAAGTTACCAATGACTTTATCGGAGATGACATTGCCATATACATTGATTGGAACAATGACTTTGATTTTGCCGATGCCGGTGAATTAGTCCATCAATTTGGATTTGACGGAACAAATTTTGCGAGTCCTTATTCTGCAACATTCCTTGCCAGTGGCACAACGCCGGGTCTTTATAGAATGCGTGTTTATCTTTCTTGGAATCAATTGACTCCGGATCCTTGTGCTACAACCTGGGCATATGGTGAGGCTGAGGATTATACTTTTCAACTTCTTGCAGGTACTCCTTGTGTAGGAACACCAAATAATGGTACCGCAACCGGTCCAAGCAACGCTTGTTCGGGCTCCAATTTTACAATTACAGCTTCCGGCTTGTCTGCAGGTACAACAGGTCTTTCTTACATCTGGCAATTATCTACCGATGGTGGCTCAACATGGTCTGATATCAGTGGTGCTACAAATTCTACTGTAACGTTAAATCAAACAGTCGCCACGCAATATCGCATTCTTACTAATTGCTCTGCCAGTGGTGAATCTGCTGTATCCAACACTGTCTCTGTTGCGATGTCTGCCTTTTGGGCTTGCTATTGTTCTCAAGCCGCTCCTTATGGTGGTGCTACGAGCACTGCCGATGAAGATATCGGAAATGTAACCTTGGCAGGGAATACGGTAACCTTAAATAATACGACTACATGCGCTTCACCGGCCTCAACTGCACCCGGCACGCCTTCTATCGTGAGTCAGTATCAAAACTATACGAACCTCACAACCATCCCCGATCTTGCTCAGGCAATAAATTATACCTTGTCACTCTCATCAATAACTTGCGGCGGCAACTTTATTAATGGTTTTAAAGTTTGGATTGATTTTGATCAAAACGGCATTTTTGATGATGCTACCGAAACAGTTTATAATAGCCCGGTTGCGACCAATGGACCTCATACGGAGAATGCAGTCATCACCATATCATCATCGGCCACATTGGGTCAAACCGGCATGTTAGTGAAATGTATTGAATCAGCATTCCCATCCACTAATCTTCCTTGTAATAGCTTCACTTATGGAGAGGCGGAATTATATTTAGTCAATATTATCGTAGGAACCAATTGTGTTGGCACACCTAACAATGGTATTGCATCCGGTCCAAGCAGTGCTTGCTCCGGATCCAACTTTAGCCTTTCGGCTACTGATCTCTCAATTGGTGCATCCGGATTATCATATATCTGGCAATTATCTACCGATGGTGGCTCAACATGGTCTGATATCAGTGGTGCTACAAATTCCACTGTAACGTTAAATCAAACAGTCGCCACGCAATATCGCATTCTTACTAATTGCTCTGCCAGTGGTGAATCTGCTGTGTCTAATACCGTTTCTGTTGCGATGTCTGCCTTTTGGGCTTGCTATTGTTCTCAAGCCGCTCCTTATGGTGGTGCTACGAGCACTGCCGATGAAGATATCGGAAATGTAACCTTGGCAGGGAATACAGTTACCTTAAACAATACGACTACTTGTACTTCACCGGCCTCAACAGCATCCGGTTTATCATCTATTCCCAGTCAGTATCAAAACTATACGAACCTCAGCACTATTCCTGATTTGGGCCAGGCATTGGATTATTCATTAGCATTAACCTCAATAACTTGCGGAACCTTCAACTACAACAATGGTTTTAAAGTTTGGATTGATTTTGATCAAAATGGAACGTTCGATGATGCAACTGAAACGGTGTACAATAGTACGGCGGCCATAAGCGGACCTCATACTGAAAATGCTATAATTTCTATTCCATCTTCTGCCACGTTAGGACAAACCGGTATGCTGGTGAAATGTATTGAATCAGCATTCCCATCCGCTAATCTACCTTGTACTAGCTTCACATGGGGAGAGGCGGAACTCTATGCCGTTAATATCGTTGCATCTGCAGGATGTCTTCCGGTATCCCTTTCCTCTTACTCATTAAGCAATAATGCGGTAGGTAGTGCCACAGTTAGCTGGGGCGCCCCAGCTAGTGCAGTTTCATATAATGTGCGTTATAAAAAAGTATCAGACCCAACTTCTGTAAGTACATGGTCTAATCCTTCAAATCAAACAACAACTTCGATAGACCTAACCGGATTGGAAACCTGTTCACAATATGAATTGCAGGTTCAGGTAGATTGTGGTGCAGGTGATACCTCTTCCTATACAGCCTCATTTATATTCAATACCGTTTGCTACTGTACAGCCAGCGCAACAACGTGCGATGAATATATCGCCAATGTAACTATAGGGTCAACAAACAATCCTACCGATTGTACCTTAGGTGGTTATACCGACTATACCGGCACCGTATCGTATAGTGTAGAAGCCGGAGCCTGTGCTCAGGTTATTGTTGAAAATGGTGTTGCTACGTATGCTGATGATCAGTGTGGTGTTTGGGTAGACTGGAACAGTGATTTTGATTTCGATGATGCCGGCGAAACGATACCGATAACCGGAACCCCCGGTACCGGACCTTATACCGGACAATTAACCGTACCCGGCACACAACCTGCCGGTCACTACAGAATGCGCGTTCGCATAACCTGGCTTGGTGCGGTTTCACCTTGCGGTAATACTAATTTTGGTGAGGTGGAAGATTATACCTTGACTGTGACCTCAGGTGGTACGTGTACCGGTGTAGGTAATGTAAATCTTGATAGTCAATCGTTCAACTCAGTAACATTAAATTGGGCCTCGGTTGCCGGTTCTTACAATGTTCGTTACAAACTGCCAACTGAAGATGAAACAGTTGCAACTTGGACAAATCCTATTAATACCACAGCTATACCATTTGAATTAACGGGATTGGATTCTTGTACGCAGTACGAAATTCAGGTACAGGCTGTATGCGCGCCAGGCGACGAATCTGCATACTCATGTTCATTTACATATGGCACATTGTGCTGTTTAGATCCTTTACCACTTTCAAATTATGTAGAGCAGGAAAACTGCGGTGATAATAATAACGGAGGTTGTAATTCAACTCCAAATGCTTATGAAACGGTTTCCTGTGGCGATGCAATTGCCGGCACAGCTTGGTGGAACGGCAATACCCGCGACACGGACTGGTATTTGGTTAATATTTCTCAGGACCAAAATGTAGAGGTAACTCTCAATGCGGCATTCCTCGGTCAGATTTTAGTTTTTGCCGTGGATAGTGGTTGTCCTGCAGTTACCGGAGCCTTACCATTAAACAATATCCTTGCAACGCAACAATGCGAAGAAATTTCCTTTGCCGGTAATCTTCCTGCCGGTGGATATTGGGTTGTTGCATTACCGCAGTTTGATGCAAACGAAACATACCCCTGCGGTAGCGGTAAAAATAATTATCTGTTAACCATCGATTGTAGCGACCCTGTTCCCGCTCCGGCTAATGACTCTTGTGAGTTTGCTATTGCGGTGAATTGTGGCGATACGATTACCGGATCTACCACATTTGCAACACCGGATGCCGGTTTGCCATTCTGCGGAACAACGCCTCAGTCTAATGGTGTTTGGTATACTTTAGTGGGAGATGGCTCTTTCGTTACATTATCGCTTTGTAATGGAACAACTTACGACTCCAAAATAAACGTTTACACCGGTTCTTGCGGAGCTTTCACTTGCGTTGGTGGCAATGATGATTTTTGCGGAACTCAATCACAGCTAACGTTCCAATCGGTTAATGGTACCACATATTACATCTATGTGAATGGCTTTACTGCTTCGAGTGGTGATTTCACAATGACTATCAATTGTGAATTGCCTCCTGCATACGACAATGTTTGCGCGGCCGCTCCGCTTGTGTTCGGTATAAATGGACCGTACAATACGGTGTTAGGCTCGATTCAAACCGGCGAGCCTGCTCCTCCGGGCACCGGTTGTGAGACAACAACATCTTGGTGTAATAGTACAATCAGCAACACGCTCTGGTTTACTTTTGTAGCACCGGCAACCGGCCACGTATCCGTTCATTCTCCCGGATTTGATACACAGCTTGCTGTATGGGCCGCGGCTAACTGCGACACTATATTAAATTCAGGCGCTACTTTAGTTGGTGCTAATGATGATGATCCGGATAACATCGCAAATGGAGGTGCACTTTTCTCTTCCTATCTTGAATTAACGTGTTTAACTCCGGGCGAGACATACTACGTTCAATTAGACGCTTTCACCGCACCGGGCGCTCAAACACCAATTATCCTTACTGATTTAGGACCTCTTGCAAGTTCAGATTTCAGTGGTTTAGACTCTGTTTACTGTAATGGTGCTTCTGCAGTAACGTTAACCCCAGTTAATGTCGGAGGTACTTTTGCCGGAACCGGAGTTACCGGAACGGTATTTAATCCGGTTGCCGCAGGTGTTGGAGGTCCATACACGATTACCTATACCCTCGAATCTTGCAATGTGACTTCTAAGACCGTTTTTGTTGAACAGGTAACAGCTACTGCAACAGTTACATCAACATCCTGTAACCTTGATAATGGTTCGGTTGATATTACAGCCGGTGGTAGTTCTGCATACAGCTATAACTGGTCTAATAGTGCAACAACTGAAGATCTTAATGATTTAGCTTCCGGAACGTACGATGTGACGGTGAGCAGTGCGTCAGGCTGTTCTGCAACAGCAAGTGCCACAGTTGACCCATCTATCGGTGTTACGATATTATCTGATGTAATTGAAGAGAGTTGCGGTTCAGCAAATGGTTCTATCGATCTTACTGCTTTCGGAAATGGTACGTTGACCTATTCTTGGTCAAATAGTTCCACAGAGGAAGACTTGTTTAATTTATCAACCGGTATTTATAATGTTACGGCTACAGATGCTGATGGTTGTACGGCAAGCGACAACATCCTGTTAGGTGGAACGCCTGCAGTTGCCTTAACTGCTGATGAAGTAGATGCGTTATGTGGAACGCCCGGTTCAATTGACCTAACTGTTGATTCCGGAATAAGTCCATTCACTTACAACTGGTCTAATGGATCTACATCAGAAGATATTGATAATCTTACAGCAAACACATACAGTGTAACGGTAACCGACGTGAATGGTTGTAGTGCTACAAACGAATCTGTTATCATTACTTCAGGTTCTTCTGTAAACGTAACGGTTACTCCCGCTGGTCCTTTGACATCTTGTCATATGGCTCTCAACATTACTTTAACGGCTACTCAATTACCTAACGTTGATTACACTTGGATTCGTGGTCAGTTTGGACAGGGATATGTCGTGATGCAGAACGGTGGAAATACCTTCCAGCCAAACTCGCCGGGTACTCGCAATTACTTTGTGGTTGCTACTGATACTACAACCGGATGCGCTGATACCTCTGCAACCGTTCAGGTTACGTTAAGTACATTCGATAAACCTGAAATTACCGTAGGTAATTGTGTTAATCAAACGGTGCAGTTGAGCGTAGATAACTACGGCGCCGGATTTACCTATGAGTGGTATAATTCTGCCGATGTGATTACAGGAGCAACAAGCAATACCTATACGGCTATTACTTACGGTGGATACCGTGTTAAAGTAACCGACAGTTGTGGCGTTAGCAAATTCTCTGATCCAATATCTCTGGCTACCGATTGTTTCAAACCATCCTCTATCGAAACAATTAATTCTCAGGGTAACGGTATCAATGTATATCCAAACCCTAACAGCGGCACATTTAATGTTGAATTATTCTTTGATGGCGCTAATTACGAAAATGCTAATCTCGAGATATTCAACATCATCGGACAGCGTGTTATTAGTAAAGAAATAACTTTTGTTCAGGGCTACGTGAATGTGCCCGTTAGCTTGAATGATATGATGGCCGACGGCGTTTACACCATACGCGTAACTCTCGGTAATGAAGAGATTATTCGCAAAGTGGTTGTTAATCGTAACTAAATCGTTTTTGTAATTCAATCTAAAAGCCCTCCTGTATTAAACAGGGGGGCTTTTTTTTATTTACATACATTTGCAAAAAAATAAACATGGACAATAAGAATAACCCGAATGATAATCAGATTAATATTGAGTTAACTGAAGAGGTTGCTGAAGGCATTTATTCCAATCTTGCCATTATAACGCATTCCAACCAGGAGTTTGTTGTTGATTTTATCAGGATGATGCCCGGAGTCCCTAAAGCTAAAGTTAAGTCTCGTATTGTATTATCACCACAACATGCAAAGCGGTTTATGCGTGCACTTGCTGACAACATTAAAAAATACGAATCGGCAAATGGTGAGATCATCGATTTGGAGCAGCCAAGCAATCTGCCGTTTACCTTTGGAGGCCCTACTGCTCAGGCATAAACATTTTATGCTTTTAATGGTTAGGACCGGATGAACAGGTCTGAATCGGTTATTGTTATTGGCAGTGGTGTTGCCGGTATGGCAACTGCAATCAGGCTTAAACAGGCAGGATTTGATGTGCTCGTTATCGAGAGCAATAGTTATCCCGGAGGAAAATTATCTAGCGTTCAGTTGGGGGATTATCGTTTTGATGCAGGCCCATCATTATTTACACTACCGAATCTGGTTGATGAACTCTTTCAGCTCTGCAACAAGAAAAGAGCGGAATATTTCAACTATGAACGCCTTGATATATTATGTAACTATTTTTTTGATGATGGTAAAGCAGTTACCGCTCATAGTGATATCAATCGATTTGCAGATGAGTTAGCCACGCAATGTGGCGAACCTAAATTAAATACACTGAATTACCTGAAGGAAAGCAAGCGCGTATATGACATCACCGAACCTGTATTCTTAAAAAGATCGTTGCATAAAATTGATACCTACTTTCAGTCAGCAACATTAAAAGCAATTCCTCAGTTGCCAAGCCTGCATATGTTTGAAACCATGGCATCTTATAATAAGCGTTTTTTTAAGTCAACTTATGCTACCCAATTATTTAATCGTTATGCTACCTATAATGGATCCGACCCTTATCGGGCACCGGCTACATTGAATCTTATACCACATCTGGAATATCATCTTGGGGCCTATCTTCCGGTTGGTGGAATGATATCGATAACCCAATCACTCTATCAACTGGCAACGGATATTGGTGTTCGGTTTGCATTTGATGAACGTGTTTTATCCATACGTATAGCCTCTCAATCCGTTAAAGGAGTGTATACAACTAAAGGTAGTTATACTGCCGATATCATAGTCTCCAATATGGATATATACCCTACTTATCATAAGTTAATGCCCGAGCAATCAAAACCAAGTCGGATTTTGAACCAGCCTCGGTCTGGCTCAGCACTAATATTTTATTGGGGAATTAACGCTGCGTTTTCCTCTCTTGATGTACATAATATTTTTTTCAGTGCTGATTATGAAAAAGAGTTTGGATCGATGAGCAGAAATAATACGATTTGTGATGACCCAACGGTTTATGTCAATATTACATCTAAGAAATGTAAGGGTGATGCGCCCAAGGGCAAAGAGAATTGGTTTGTGTTGATTAATACGCCACCTAATACCGGTCAGGACTGGGATCAATTAATTCAAAAAACCAGGATGAATGTATTAAATAAACTTTCCAGATTATTAAAAAGGGCAATTGAGCCTTTGATTGAAGTTGAATCAATTTTAGATCCAAGATCGATTGAGTTAAAAACATCGTCTTATCAGGGAGCCTTGTACGGTAGTAGTTCAAATAACAGAATGGCTGCATTTTTCAGGCATAAAAATTTTTCATCCGATATACGTGGTCTCTACTTCTGCGGAGGGAGTGTACATCCCGGAGGAGGCATTCCATTATGCCTTATGGGAGCGGCAATAACGGCATCTTTGATTGAGCAAGAACATATACTTTGATTATTTTTTGAAATACAGTTTTAATGGCGTCCAGTAATAATTTTTCCATCCATCTTTTATTGAATCATAAAATTTATCAGGTATGTTTTTATGGATAAACGTTATTCGGGTGCCCAAATGTGTTTTTTCAAGTTCAAGACTTATTTCTGAAACACAGTTCTCCGGCCAGTTGGAAGCTCTCCAACTTTGCCTGATATATTCATTGGATATTAATTCCAGATTTCGGCCTGAGGCATATCCATCAAACACTGTAAAAGTGCCTCCAATACGCTTGCTCATTTTAGCTTTACTGCCGGTGAAGGATGTATGTTTTTTAGAGTCAAGAAAAACATCATAAATCTCATCGGGATTTGAATTGACCGTGATATGTTGTCTGATAATTTTTGATGCCATTTGATATCACTTTTAAGGTTAGTATTGCAAAGTATTATTTAATTCTCAATTAAAAGACAGCCCTAAATTAAATTGTCATTTCGCCCCATATATATCGTTGGAAACAGCAGGAGTGGTACCACGATGCTGAGCCGGATAATGAATAATCATAGTCAGGTGTATGCATTACCTGAGTTGCATTACTTTGAGCGATACCATGCTTCTGAACGGGCTGATTCATCCAAGCAAATAGAAGCAGCCATTTATCTGTTGCGCATCATAAACAAGGGTTTTTTTGATCAGACTACGGATGAGGAATTTTTACCCTTAGCCAGTGCATTAATTCAGGCACATGCACCGGATTCTTATGGTGGCGTATATCGGTTAATACTCGAGTACACAGCACGTGAGAAAGGTAAGGCCGTATTATGTGAGCAGACGCCCCAGAATATTTTTTATCAAGAGCAGATATATAGCATTTTTCCTGATGCCCGGTTTATTCATATTGTTCGCGATCCCAGGGATGTGTTATTATCGCAAAAGCGAAAATGGAGAAGAGCCTCGCAGGGAGCAACATTTATACCGATGAAGGAAACCATTCGTGCTTACTTCAATTATCATCCATATACCATTAGTCGAATATGGAAATCAGTAGTCTCCAAGGCCTTTATTACTAAGTTAATTACCATACGTTATGAAGACCTGATCCTTAACCCCGATCATATTTTACCAATAATTTGTAGTGAGTGCAAACTTGATTATGAAAAAGGCATGGAACTAGTGCCAATAACCGGATCATCCAGTGCTAAGGATAGCCAGGAATTAGGGATGAATCATAGTCGGATTGCCGCCTGGGAGCGCGGTGGATTGAATAGTGCTGAGCTTTTTATCAGCAATGCCGTGGTGAAGAATCAAGCCAAGGAATTGGGTTATGTATTCAAAAAAACGTTTCCAAATCCATTATTACTTTTAACATACATATTATATTTCCCGATTCAAATTGCCGTGGCTATTATGCTTAATCTGGGCCGACAGAAAAATATGATTTCAGCTATTAAAAGAAGATTACGTTAGTGAGAAAGCCAAAGATTGCCATCATTGGTACAAGGGGATATCCTGTTGTATATAGCGGGTTTGAAACCTGGGTTAAGGAAATGTGTGAAGGGTTATCGGATAAATATGAATTTCATGTATACACACACAAGCAACTGACTAAGGAGCGCCGTAATTTGGTAAACGGCATTCACATTCATTATTTCTCAGCTATTGAAACCAAGATGCTCAGTCAATGGTCTCATACTTTTCAAGCTACCTTGCACGCCTTGTTTTGCCGGTATGATGTTTTATTATATGCCAGTACCTCAAATGGTATTTTTGGAATTATCACCCGGATGGCCGGTATGCGAACCGCAATCAATGTAGATGGGCTGGATTGGCTGAGACCCAAATGGAATGGTCTTGCGGCTAAAGTTTTTTATTATTCAGCTAAACTGTCTGTTCGCTTTTTCGATGTACTAATCAGTGATGCGGATGCCATCAAGGATTACTATCATACCGAATTCAGAGCCGATAGTTTGAGTATTGCCTATGGCGCCCGAATACAAACCGATCCGATTCCGCTGATTCAGGTTGAAAATATTATCCCCGGTGGATATTTTCTTTGCGTAGGACGAATTATTCCTGACAATCATTTGCTTGAAATAATAAAGGGATTTAAACGCTCTACGGCAAAGCAATTGGTTATTGTTGGTGACCTACCCTATAAAGATGCCTACTTTGACCAAATACGCAAGGAGGCAGACGACAGAGTTATTTTTACCGGATATATCAGAGACCCAAATCAGTTAAAGGCTTTGTACCGTAATTGTCTGGCTTATATTCATGGACACGCATACGGGGGCACCAATCCCTCCTTACTAAAGGCGCTTGGTTATGGTTGTTGCATTTTAGCACACGATAATCGTTTCAACAGAGAGATGCTGAATAATGATGAACATGGAGTTTACTTCAATAATCAACCGGACTCTGTTGCTGAATCCATCCATTACATAATCAATCATCCTGAAGTTGCTGAAGAGTTAAGAAACAAATCGACCCGGCGAATCAGCGAACATTACACTTGGGAGAAGATACTGGGGCAATATGATGAACTGTTCCGGAAATTGATTTCTGACCCCAATTGGAAATGTAATTACTATACCTTTACACCTAAAGAAAAATAATTCATTTCAGAGCGAATGTTTGCCAAGCGATTTAGGTTATTTCGATTGATTACATTCATAGGTGACGTACTCATTATTCCAACATCCGCCTATATCAATATGTTGTTATTTAATGATACAAGAGCATTAAATACATCCATATTGGTTTTTTCATCTATAGCATGGGCATATATCTGTTTTCGTTCCAAATTGTACAATCTCAATCGAATAGAAGGATATGAGCGGGTACTGCGGAATATTACTCAGGCACTCTTATTTCTTTATGGATTATTTATTCTCATTCATTATACCTTGCATTTTCAGCTGATGCCCCTTTTTATCATCATCAGTTGGCTGGTAATTATCACTTTCCTGACTTTTATATGGCATACGGTATTAACGGTAGTGCTTTCCTACCGTCGATCATCTGAAACTCATTACCGCAAAGCTATTGTTTTGGGTAATAACGAAACTGGCCGGCAGATTAATGAGGTGCTTAATCATTATAAAGGATACGGTTATCGGTCGTTTGGAATTTTTGATGATGCTGACAACTCAAATAATATCAATGCCGCACGGCAACTTATCCGTGATCAAAAAACGGAAGATGTTTTTTGTGCCCTTCCATTAGATCAATTAGATAAAATATCTGAAAGTATGCTCTTGTGCGAAGAGCACTTCATCAACTTTAAAATTGTACCCGATTTTTCATCATTACTTCAACGTCGTTTGAATATTAGCATGTTTGGATTTGTTCCGGTGATTGCTGTAAATGCTAATCCATTGCGTAATACTTCTAATCGTATGATAAAACGAGTTTTTGATCTATTTTTTTCAAGCCTGGTTATTGTTATTCTATTGTCGTGGTTACTACCTGTGCTGGCTTTACTTATTAAACTTAGTTCACGTGGACCGGTATTTTATAGACAAAATCGCTCAGGTTACAACTACAAAATATTCAGGATTTATAAACTCAGAACAATGACTGTAACCGAACAGGATCAGGAGTACAAACAGGCAACAGCGAATGATGATCGGGTTACACCTATTGGTAAATACCTGAGGAAATGGAGTATCGATGAGTTGCCACAATTTTTTAATGTATGGTTAGGGCATATGAGCGTAGTCGGGCCAAGACCGCATCCAATAAAACTAAATGAAACCTATAAAAAATCTGTCGACCGATATATGTCCAGACATAATGTGAAGCCGGGCGTTACCGGACTTGCTCAGGTTCGAGGATTCAGAGGTTCAACCGAAACCATGGACATGATGGAAAACCGTGTAAAGGCAGACCTGAACTATATTGAAAACTGGAGTTTGTGGCTCGATATAAAAATTATTTTTCTAACCGTTGCAAATATTTTTAAAGGCGATGATCAAGCGATCTAATTTCATTTTGTTGTGTTCTGCAATATTGCTTTCGTTCACGTTAAGAGCACAAGTTGGCATAGTACCTATTCAGCACTATTACAGTAATCAAATTGAAAATCAGTTTTCTGATTCATTATATAAACCCATAAGCATTCGTCCGTTTATCAATAATAATCCATTAAACTATAAACCAATCGACACACTCAGGCTCAGCGGGGGTAAATGGTTACAATCTGTTCAGTCCAGAGGCTGGCTTAATTATAATCACAAAATATTCTCATTGCATATTAATCCATTAATGCAATTAAGCCTTGGTAATGAGTTTCAGGAAAAAACATACTACAACAACATCAGAGGAATTCAAGGTTATGGTTATATCGGTTCAACGCTTTTTTTTCATACAGCCTATTATGAAAGCCAAAGCATATTCCCTGATTATCTGCAAAGTTTTGTTACTGATACAGGCATAGTACCGGGGCAGGGTAGAGTAAAAGGTTTAGTAAATAATAAATCATTTGACTATGGTTGGGCTGAGTCTGTATTAATGTACAAGCCCAATGATAGAATAGATATCTCGTTTGGGCACAACAAAAATCATATCGGTTTCGGATATCGTTCCATGTTATTATCTGATAATACGGTACCCTATTTAAACCTAAGAATTAACGCACATTTTGGCAGAGTTCATTATACTGTTATTTACGCCGCACTCAATAATTTTCAACGCGGGCCGGTACTTTCGAGAGGATATGATAAGAAATATTTTTCAGCACATTATCTGAACTTTTTTCCGCACAAAAATTTAGAAATAGGTTTGTTTGAAACCGTAATCTGGCCCGGTGCTGATTCAACCGGTTATAGAGGCTTTGATGTCAATTACTTAAATCCCGTAATTTTCTATCACGCTACACAGAATTATCTCGGCTCTCCGGATAACTCCATGATTGGAATGAATATTCGTTATCGCCCATTAAAAGATTTACATGTATATGGTCAATTTTTACTGGATGATCTCGATATTGATCGATCAACTCAAAGAGGCTTCTACAGAAATAAAACGGCAATGCAGGCTGGTATAAAATGGTTTAATGCTTTTGGAATCAAACAATTGATCACTCGTTTCGAATTGAATCAGGCGCAACCTTACACATATGCACATAAAATACCGGCACAGAATTATACGGCAATGCAACAACCTCTGGCCCATCCCTTAGGAGCAAATTTCAGAGAGTTTCACTTTTCTGCTTTTTATGAGAAAAAACGTTGGTCTGCCGATATGCTATTAACCTATGCCCAAGTAGGTAGGGACATAGAGAACTCCCATGTTGGTAATAACATATTTATTAGTGATTTTCTGATACCGGGTTTCCCTAGATCATATGATAATGTTCTATTACAGGGTTTGAAAACGGACATCATACATGCACAGTTCGCTTTACACTATTTACTATTGCCGGTAAATCGAACCACGGTTGATATCATATACAACTATCGTTTAGCCAATAATATATTAAGCGGTGAAGTTGTAAGCAATTTTATTAGTTTTGGCATACGTACCAATCTCTTTAATAATTACCAGGATTTCTAATGAGTACAAAAAAAATTCGCTTTGCTGTAGTTTGATTCGGACACATAGGTAA
>BJGO01000061.1 GCA_014190535.1 Bacteroidota bacterium
TGCCGCTTGTCTCGTAAAGATTATTATTCCACAGATAAGGTAGTTCGGTTTCGCAGATGGTACTATTTGTTGATGAAGAAGTAATCGGATTTACAAGCAGATTTAAAGTCGCCACCGAATCACAACCAAGCGATGAAGTCAGCGTTACCGAATAGGTGCCGCTTGTATCATACAGATTATTATTCCAGACATAAGGCAGTTCGGTTATACATAGTGTATCATTGGTGTTCGAATACCTTAATTCCAAAATACTCAGGTTAGTTATTATCACACTATCGCATCCACTAACAACGGATGTTAAGGTGTCCAGATATATACCTGATTGATTTGTATGCGTGCCATCCGGCAGTTGATAAAATTGATTTTCACAGAGCTCGGCTTGAATTTCTGTTGTTGCACCAGGACTTACATCAACAACCGTACTTATTTCTGTGGAACAGCCATTAGCCGCAACTCCAATTACAGAATAGGTTGTGTTAGTTATAGGACTTGCAAGTACTATATTTCCGGTAGTAGCGCTCAAACCCGAAGAAGGCATCCATTTATATTCTACCGCCCCCGATACATTTAACTCAGTTACTTGTCCAATGCAGATTGATACCGAATCAACAACTAATTCCGGCTTTGGTAACACTGTTACTGTTGTTGTCTGCGATTGATAACAACCAGAGCTGTTAATACCTGTTACCATATAGGTTGTGGTTGTTTGGGGAGAGCAAGTCACTGAACTTCCATTCGTTGTATTAAAGGAAACTACCGGTGCCCAATCATACAGGTAAGCTGTATTACTGGTAAAAAGATTTACTGTATCGCCCTCACAAATAATAGCATTGTTAACGGTAAACAAATCAGGCATTTGCACCTGCATATTTATAATTCCCGGATTACCCGGAGTAGCCTTATAGGTATTAACCAAAGGATTACCCGTTAATCCATTGGTGCCTTGAATCACAGAACTGCCCGGATGTATTGGCTGATTAGTATAAATTACTCCGCCACCGCCGCCACCACCGGGACCGTGAGGAGATCCGAAATTAGCATGACCACCATGACCACCTCGTGCTAGAATTAAAATATTTGTCAATGATGTTTTGGAAAGAAAAAAGACAGATCCGGCGGCACCGCCACCGCCGCCGCCATCATTTAGTACGGTGTTATTTGCATTGGCGCCATCTACATTAATTACACCACTACCTATCACAGTATCAGCTTTAATCATTACTATACCTCCACCGGCGGCACCGCTTGATGCAAAACCACTGCCGGGTGTTCCGGTGCTATTATTCGTTGTGCCCGCACCACCGCCACCACCAAATATCAGTCGGGTATAATTCAAAACTGGAAAAGCTTTACCCGGATGCCCACCCACAAAAAGATTTGAACTCCAGGAGTTACCACCAAAACCTCCATCGCCGCCATTAGCCCCACCCCCTCCGCCGGAATTTTGATTATTTGCATTCGGGTTACCATCTGTTCCTCCGCCACCTGCATTGCCCGGTGCACCTCGTGCATAACTCCCGTTTGGATATCCAACAACACCGGTATTAAACAGTATGCCGTTAAAATTCATGAATCTGGGTGTACCTGCAATGCCCTCCCCTTTCGAGCCATTTGCATTTTGTGTCGGCAGGGATCGGTAATCGGTATTTGATAAACCACCTACGCCGCCAAGCCCCCGGCCTCCGCCACCCCGAAAACCGATGCCTCTGCCATTAATTGTAAAACCGGCAAAGTTCAATGTATGATATACGTCCAAAACTAAAACGCCACCTGTTGCACCGTTCCAGGCAGGTATACTGATGTTGGCACCAAGAGTACATTTCAGGTATTGCGGTACTCGGATTACCTGAAATCGTCGCTGTCCGGATGTAGCCGTAAAGTCACTCCAATAATACGGATGAGTCAATCCACCGTTTAGCAGTAAGGTGCCGCCGGTTAAAGGAACATTGGAGGCCGCTACTGCATATTCATAGATGCCCGCATGCATCATAGAATTTAATAGTAATCCACTACCCGGCAATCCGGGTATTCCATCGCCATACTGATCCGTATTCGATGAATTAATATCGCCCGACTGAATCTGTATAATGAGAAGCAAATCGCCCGTTTCAATAGGAGTAACTCCTGCTGCGGCACCCAAAGAAAAACTTACTGCGCCTACATTTACATCGGATGTTCCGGGATAGTAGGTGTTGGGATATGTTGTCAGGATGATATTGCCATCCTGTCCGGGGGTGCCGCAATATTGCGCCCGAACTATTTGGTTGTCTGAGATTGCTATAATTACTGCCATCAGCGTTATACAGATGAATCTGTAAAAGCTTTCGTTCGGGCGTATGTGAATCTCTGACACGTTGATGGCATAAAAATTTGGAGTGTTTTTTTATACCACTATGGCTTTTGCTTATACTGAACGTATGGTGCAAAAGTTGTGTTTTGTAGAGCTTATTTCCGATTTACTAAAAAAAAGATCTTATACTCAAATTAATATTGTATATACAGGTTAAAACTTTAAACGGACAGATAGTTTAATCTCGCTTCTGCTATTGCCGTTAATTTCCTCAAGTCCACTTCCTATTATGCTCACATTATCAAATATGGTTTGAGCATAACGGGCATACACATCAAGATTTCTACTTAGGGTGTATCGGGCAACAAAATAATATCGGCTACCTCGGTTCTGAAATGCCGGAATCGAGTATGCATACAAGACATCGTTCTCGTAAACATAGATCCGGGCATTAAAGTCATCTACATTAAACAATAAATATCTGAATGTAAAACTGATTGGGACAGCCATTTGCTTGTAGATGACATCCTGATATACAATGAATCCACGTTGTGGTTTATCCAGATCCTGATTATTGAACGATGACCATTCTGCTCTGGCCCTAAGCGTAAAGGACTTGGATGCCTTATAGGTCATATTCAAACGCAAGCCGGAACGTGTATTGTTAATCAGGTAGTCCAGCTTATTGGTAAAACTGCTGTTACGCTGTTTGGTTTCACTGCGATACTGAGCATATAGTTCCAGGCGCTTATTAGGTCGATACGTTAATCGGGAAAAATAATCAGTACCCACAGATGGAGCATCCAACTGAAAGGCCAGCCACGGAATGCGATACCAATCGCTGTATAAATCAAGAATAAGCGTTGGCTTAATTCGTATACTCAGAGCAACATACAACCCTTTCTCATTTTCCGGTCGTACAGATTCACCAAAAGCATTTGGGTATAGGCTCTGAAAATTACGATCATAATTTCGGTAAACAAGAGCCAGGTCTGCTTTCTGAGATAAACTCATCAACAAGCCATTTAGCGTTGCTTTACCCCCGTTACTACTCATGGCTACTTCTCCAAAGAACAGCATGTTCCGTAACTGATAGGTATAATCCACTGATGCGTTGGATAATCGATCGGCGTTATTGAACTGAAACTGATTGTATACATATTCTCTGCGATTGAGCACCGCACTGAATGAGGTATGTAGCGCTGTAGCTCCGAGTGCTAGCTTTTTATATTTATACTCCAGATGTCCGCCATATGTAGTTTGATTGATGGCATGTTTTTGAGCAACCTCATTCAGAGTACGATGAAAACCATCGCCGCCAAAAGATGTGATAAAGGTATTTCCTGTTTCATCGGTTATGGTATCGGTAACCGACTCCAGGTTGGCATCAATTTTTTTCTGAGAATAAAACACAGTAAGTTCAAAGGGCCGCAGATTTAGTGTTGCCGCTCCTCCTCTGAAAAATAAAAACTCATTAACCGATGTATATGGTCGTATCGTTTGTCCACCTTTTTTAACCATCAGTACATAGGGGCTTTTTCTGCCGCCTATGCCGTTTCCGAGGAGCAGACCTTGTCCGGTTCGCAACTGATAGTCACCGATAACCGCATATTTAACAAATCGCTTTCCACGATAATATGCATGAGCCGAATAAAAGTCGAAGCCCTTACTCTGAGTGCCTCTAAAAAATTCTTCGCCGGGATCTTTTTGCATAGTGACCCCATAGCCAAACCGGTTTGCATAATTATACCGGAAACGATTGTATATACCCTGTTGACTGCCCAGATAGCGACTGGATGCAGGTGTTTCCGGCGGAAGGTATCCTTTTTGTTTCTCCAGTATTTGCTGAACACGAGTCAGCATCATCCAGTTTCCCTTGGTTAATACAAACCGGGGATTAAGTTGATACTGATCGATGTTATTGTTAATTCGTAAAAAGGGCAATATCCGGTAGATATCATCAATAGATAAATAGGGAACAGCCTGTAGTTCATAGATGCTGATAAAATCACCCAGCGACTCCCGATATTCTGAAATCGAACGTGCCTGCAATTCTGTGATAATACCCAAATCAACAAGTTGCTGAAAGTCCTCTCTCGTTGATCGATTCAGCTCAAGTTGATGATCCTGCAAATAGTTAATGGCATCCTCCAGCAATTCAAGATCATTTTCATTGTTCTCAGTGATATCCTGTTGCATCTGTAAAAGATTCTCTTTGGCATCATCAACCACATCGGTTTGCTGGGCATAGACAAGCACGGTGCAACACACTAAAAAAATGAAAACAAGAAAACCGGATTTACTCACCTTGTTTGAATACATAAATCAATGAACCCGACGGTGAGATGCCAAGATATCGGTGATAGGCAGAACATACGTCTAACTGCAGGGATTTCAGACGTAAACCAAGACCAAAAGATAATTCTTCGTTATTAACGCCACCACGAATAGATACCGTCTTGGCCGGTTTGTATTCGACACCAACTTTGTAGGTGTTATTTTTGAAATAATCGTTTTCAGCCTCGGCACAAATCATAAAAGTTTCAGATGGCTGATATGCAAGGCCCACTGCCAGATAACTCGGATAGCGAGCATCGGCGTAATAACCTGACCTTGCGCGAATCGGATTAAACAAATGTGTCCCAAACGTAAGTTGACGGTTTAACCGGGCCATAGCGCCTACTTCAAATGTCATCGACTGATGCGTGCCGTACTCGAGAATATTACGCGAAAGGTAATCAAACTGCGCTCCAATACTGATTTTATCCGTCAGTAATCGGGAGTAGTTAATCGCCGCTTTGGTTTGATTGTACTGATCAAAACCATTGTATGATGCCACGAGGCCGATACAATTATTTTCCTGAAAAGGAATACTCGCACCTACAGAGCTGTAGTGCAAATCGCTCATCATAAACTTACGCATGGTTGAAGCAACCACTGATCCGGTTTTATTGAATACTGAAGCCGCCTGATTGTTGAACACGGCATATTCATCAATGAGCACGGTGCGTATATCGCCCATTGCATCGCTACGAGAACCCGATGAAAACTGTGTAACCTGAGCCTGCGCGGTAAGCCCGATTAAGGAAGCTATGAGATAAAATAGGAGGCTCCGCATGGTTAATCGATTTAGAAGAGTCCATGCAATTCGCCCGATACCCGATTAATCACTTCGCCCAGATCCTCGGGATTATCGGCAAAGTTTACCTTGTCGATATCGATGATTAATAATTTCCCTTCCGTGTAATTACCAATCCACGCTTCATAATATTCATTCAGCCTGCGCAGGTAATCCAATCTAAGATGATCTTCGTATTCACGACCCCGGCGTTGAATCTGTGATACCAGCGTTGGTATCGTGCCTCGTAGATATATCAGCAAATCAGGTGGTGTGATATGCTGATTTAATGTCTTGAAGAAGTTTGTATAGTTATCAAAATCGCGCTTGGTCATAAGACCCATTGCATAAAGATTCGGCGCAAAGATATTGGCATCTTCATAGATGGTGCGGTCCTGTATGACCGTTTCAGTTCCTTTTTGAATATCCATAAGCTGTGCGAAGCGGCTGTTCAGAAAATAAATCTGCAGGTTGAAAGACCACCGGGGCATATCTTCATAGAAGTCGTACAGATAAGGATTGTTCTCCACATCCTCATAATGAGGCACCCAATTATAATGCTTGGCCAGTAGGGTGGTTAGTGTGGTTTTTCCTGAGCCAATGTTACCGGCTACGGCTACATGTTTGATACTGCGCGATTTCTCTTTTGCCATGCTTAAACGTAAAATTTTTCTATGAATGTAGAATTCCCGAAAAGTAGCGGTTATATTTTATTTCATCAAATAACCCGAATGCTTTTGGGTTAAATTGTGGATTACTTTTTTGTTAACGCACGGTCGGGTGATTAATAATATCACGAACTAACGAAGGTCCTTCATAAACTAAACCGGTATAAAGCTGAACGAGGGTGGCACCTGCCTGAATTTTGTCTGCGGCATCTTGATATGAGTGTATTCCCCCTACCCCAATAATTACGATGTGAAGAGGCAGACGGCTACGCAGGTAGCTAATCACCTCTGTTGATCGCCGGGTCAGTGGCACTCCGCTCAAGCCACCTGCACCTATAGTTTCTATCTTTCGATCAGCTGTTTTTAAATCTTGGCGCGCTATGGTGGTGTTTGTTGCAATGATCCCATTGATGCCGCTTTCTGCCACAATCGATACGATGTCATCTAACTGTTCGTTACTAAGATCCGGCGCAATCTTTAGGAAAACCGGTTTTTGTTTCGGCTTGCTTTTGTTCAGATTATTTATTGCGTGAAGAATTTCGAGCAAAGGCTTTTTCTCCTGCAAAGCTCTCAAACCCGGTGTGTTGGGTGAACTTACGTTCACAACAAAATAATCCACCTCGCTATACAACACATTAAAGCAGGTAATATAATCCTCCACGGCAAGCTCGTTGGGCGTTACTTTATTCTTGCCAATGTTACCCCCGATAATGATGTCTCTGTTCTTACGACGCTTTAAATGGTTTAATACAGCCTCCGCACCATCATTGTTAAAGCCCATTCGATTGATTAAAGCCCGGTCCTTAGGCAGGCGAAACAAGCGCGGCGTGGGATTACCCGACTGAGGCCTTGGTGTAACGGTGCCGATCTCTATAAAGCCAAAGCCAAGTAAGGCAAATGCATCTATATATTTTGCATTCTTATCAAACCCGGCGGCAAGGCCAACAACGTTGGGAAATGTTAAACCGGCAACCTCTAAAGGCTTATTACGACAACTGCCTACAAAAAAACATCTGAACAAGAATCGGGTTAGGGCATACTTTGAAACAAACTGAAGCCCTGCCATGGTGATGTGATGTGCGGCCTCCGGACTAAAGCAGAACAATATAGGTTTTATAATCAGGCGATACATGGGCGGGGACTAAAGTACGTAATGCACATAAAAAGAACTGATCCTAATCGCGCACACATCGAACGGAAAAACCAAATCTGGGATTACTGCTTACTCTGGATACCCCGTTTGCACCATAAGGAATAACACGGAACCAGAAGTATGATGAGTCGGTAGTTTCCGGCGTACTGCTCCACCACTGTGCCGTTCCATTGAAGTTTTCATAGCTTCCATTCATTGAACGAAAACCGGATGGCAGCGCGGAGAACCCACTGCTGTTGCTTCGGCTGGCATTAGCAGGTTCCCAGTAAGCTGTTGATGTCGATTTCATTGTTCCTCCGGCCATAGCACTCTGTTCGCCAAGCGTGTCGGGATCAAATGCAGGATCCAGATAACCAATTAACTCGTTCCAATCCGAATCGGTGGGCAAATGCCAGCCAGCGGGACACAGTTGTCTGGCATCCAGCATAGCATAACCATTGTAGAGTGAACCGTTGGGGCAGGTTAATGATACGCTGTCATTAAAGTAGGCCCGCGCACCGCTCGTAAGCCCGGACCAAGCTGCTGAAGAGGCCACATAGCTTATCGAATCGCCATTTCGATATACGGACGTATTGAGATTTTCTGCCATCCACTCCTGTGATCCTATAATAATCGTGCGGTAGGTATTGCCTTGCTGATCGTTCATAGTGCCATAGGTAAGACCAGACTTATGAATGCCGGGAGTGCCGCAGGTTGCAAACGTATTTGATGGTTCAGGTGTTGGATCGGTTTTTTCCTTTTTATTGCAGGCATTAAACAGGGTGCCGATCAACAATGCGGAAATAATCATTTTTTTCATAGTGATGATTTGATGCAAAAGTATAGCGCGATTCAAATTTAAAATACAGGCTTACCTAAAAAAGTAAAGCCCCCAAAATTTGGGGGCTTTACAAAAAAGTTTGAGTTGGCGATTATTCTTTTACAAACTTGGTTGTTTGTTGCTTTCCATTTACCATAACATTCACCATATAAATACCTGCTGATAAGTCGGCAGTCTGGAATGAAGTGATATGAACACCTGCATTCAGGTTGCGCTTTTCGCTGATGATCTGACGTCCGGTAATGTCGCTGATTGTTATTAATGCCTCACCATCCTGATCCGCATAAAGTGAAATATTAACCTGGTCTTTTGCCGGATTTGGATACACCACAGTGCTGTTCAGATATGATGCGTCTTCATCCGTACGCAAGGCACCGGTAGTAAAATTCTGTGAAGGTGAATTTGGTGTGAAGGCGTTTGCAGAACATTCAGCACGTAACTGATATTCGTAAACTGTGGCAGGTGTTAACCCGGTAACAGTTATGCTGGTTAATGATCCTGGCAAATTATAGTTTGTCCAGGCAGTGGTACCAACAGGACGAACACGCAAACGATATGACAATGAAGCCTGAGCACTCCAGGAGATTAAGGCCGATGTAGCTGAAATGTTGGTAGCCGTGATGTTTTGTGGGAATGAACATCCATTGGCATCAGGCGTGGTAAACGGATAAACGGGTCCGTATAAAATTGGCGATCCGGTAAGATTAGAACAGATGTTGATCACTTTATACTGGTAATTTTTCAAAGGATCCAACCCGGAAAATGTGAATGAGGTGCTGGTTCCGGCATTGAAGATGTTCCATACTCCAGTTCCAACCTGTTTCAGCTGAACCTGATACTCCTGATTACAATCAGCACTATCCCATTGTATGGTTGCAGAAGTAGCATCAACGGCAGAAGTAGTAACTCCCGTTGGTTTAGGACAGGTGGAATTTACAAAAATGCTCAAGGTATCTGATGCACAGCCATTAGAAACGCTTACAGTAACAAAGGTTGTATCAACAGCTGTAACATTAACGCTATTGGTTGTTTCGCCGGAATTAGTAATCCAGTTGGCTGAATAAGACCAGCTGTAAGTAGCTCCCGGTATGTCATCCGTAGTGTACGTTGTGGTGGTACCCGGGCAAAGTGTTGTTAACCCCGTAATGGCGGTAAGCACCGGACCTCCGTTTACATTAAGATTTAAGGTAATCACTGAATCACAACCAAAAATATTTGGAATAGTTATATCATAGGTGCCGGCCGATGTATACTCCTGCCCTTCGAAAACAAAAGGTAATTCATTTTCACAAATAGTTTGATCAACGGTTGAAGAGGTAGATGCACCAGTATTGTTTACTGTGAATGAACCCGCTACCGTACAGCTTAAGTCATCAGTTACAGTTACTGCATAGGTTCCTTCACCAACACCATTAAGATCCTGAGTAGTTTGAGTAGAAGACCAGTTATAGTCAAAAGGAGATACTCCGTTTGTAACTGTGAGGTTAACAATACCATTAGCCTGACCGCAAGTAGCGTCGGTTACGGTAGTGGTGCTGAGCGATAATAAACCGTCGCAGGGTGGTGTGGAGAACGACATCGTTGCCGATGCTTTTGAAACGGATGCGCCGGTTTCAGTACATTGAGTACGGATACGCACCGTGTATGGGGTGTTTGGTTCCAGGTTTGGAATCGTAAAAGACGTTGCCGGTGCCAGTGTAAAATAAATTTGCTGAACTTGGGTGTTTACGTTTCTCACAATGATACGATACTTCACTGCGCAATCAACGGCCGACCAGTTTACTGTTGCCGCATTTTGAATGACGTTGGTGATAGACTGTGTTGCAACGACCGGGCACGATACGGATGCAACCGTAGCGGAAGCAGATGCCGTACAGCCGTTATTATCGGTAACGGTAAGCGAGTATACACCGGCACTCAGATTGCTCTGGTTGGCATCCGATGGACTATTGTTCCAGGCGTATGCGTATGGCTCAGCACCACCGCTAACTGTAGATGTCAGTGTGGCATTGGCCTGTCCGCAGGTAGCCTCAGTGCTTTGAATGCTGACAGAAAGTGAGCCATCGCATTGTGCCAGGGCTGATGAAGCGAGTCCAAGAATGGCCACCGCACATAATAATGTTTTTTTGAGGTTAAATTGCTCAGATAAGGATCTGATTAATTTCGAGTTAGTGTTTAATGTCATGTTTTTGTTGTTTGGATTACGTTTCAAATGTAAAATCAATTTTCAGGAAAAAAAATTTATTAGATGAATTATCATATGCAAAAGCAGACTAAGAAGTTGCGGTCGATGTTTATGAGTGCCCATCCTGGGGCACCAATCAGGTCAGCACACTGATTATGATACTTTTAATTGAAATGAATAAACTCCTCCACAATTTCACCACGAGCCAGACCTATACGGATTGCCTTTTCGCTGTTGGATAATACCGTCATATAACGAATTATTGAACCCGATTTTTTTCAAACTTTAGCATGCCTTAAACTTCCGGCCGGCCAGCCAGTCAACGGGGTATGGGTGAGCTAATTAGATTAAAAAGGAACTAATATTTTAATTATCCAGCACTTTAGTGCCACAATAAAAAAAACACGGACTTCTGCCCAAATAAAAAAGGCCATCCTTTTGCACTGCTATTTTTTGAATTTGAGGTTCTATTGTGTTTCGAATACTAGATACTGATTAAAATACCTGTGTGTAGCAATCCGGCAAACTGAGCATCAGCTATTTTATAATTCCCTTGAACCGGTAATTAATTTTTAGTGGTGTGATTTTTTTTATACTCATCAAACTCCTCCTGAGTCATAAAGTTTGTACCCTGCCCAAGCACATAATACCATTTACCATTTTCCTTGATATAGGTCTCTGCCCTAATTACCTTAAAATGCAAATCACCCTCCGGTGTGGTAAATACCACATCAGCAATTTTAGTTTTAATAGCCGTGTGACCATTGAAAATTCTAACCAGTTCGGTGCCGGGAACAGATACCACAGACTTGAAGGTCATACCATTCCTTTCAAATTTTTTCATTTCTTCTTCAAGACCATACGCTATTGAACCATCAGCACCAATACTTATTGAATTGTCATTTAATGAAAGAGAAGGGTCGAAAATATTAGAGATTGAATTAATAAATGCTCTGTCTTCAGGATAATTTGTGGTATCGTATTTGCCGGGAGGAGGAGCTTGTCCGAGAGCTTTACCTATTTGAAAAGCAATGAACAAAAAAATCAGTGTAGGGAGTAATACGTAGTTTTTTAGATTCATGATTATTTAGCTATTAGTGCGTATTTATTAATGCAACCGTGAATTTCATGGTTATGACCCTTAAGAGTCCGAGCTAAATGTATCCATTGAATCGGAAACATTCAAACTATTTTTTTTTCAGCATGCGCATGCGTTATTTAGCTATAGAGCCCTTCCAACATTGAGTCGAATAGATTAATAAAAAAGCCGGTATGCTATTTATGAATAAAGGCAGGCAATCATGTAACTATAACTCCGGTTCTTTCAACTTTCAACTTGTTTAAAGTTCGGGGGAGCTGACACTGTCGAGCGGAGACGAAACCCCGCATATTGCCAATATGCTGTTAGTGGCTGCCTTTTTTGTCTGTAAGTTTAGAATAGTCATTACCTTTTGCATTTGTCAAGTCGTTTATGCTCTGGTATACATTCAGTCCTGCAAGTCCTGTCCCATGCGGAGCAATAGTTGTTTCAGTTATTATATAGCCGTTGTCAAGAAGTATTAAACCTTTTTCGCTATCGTCAGCATACCAAAGAAAGTCAACTATTTTTCTATCCTTTAAATTTTTTAATTTGTCTTCTCTGTATTCAACTTTATAGGGTTGATAGTCCTTAATAGCAATATCGTGTCCGAAGAAAACTTTACGTAGTCTATTGAAAATTGTCCGTTTTTTTCTTTGGTAATTGGCTGCAATTTCGCCAACCGTTTTGCCATCCTTATTAACGTGATAGTCCGACAAGTCAGCAAAAAGGCTTAATGCGTTTTTATCTAACTCCTTTACCCATATTTCGTCACTAAAGCCAAAAGGAATATCAACGATAGTCTTGTTGTCAAGTTCTACAAAGCATTCACCAGTGTCCAAGCCGCCAACTTCCATTTTTACTAATGAATAGATATTTGTAACTGTTGTCCCTATGATTTCTTCTGTCTGCATTTGTCTATCCGTTTGGTCGTTGTCTGAACGGTTGTTAAGGTTGGCACTAACGTCAGACTGTGAATTTACTATCCGCAATTCAAATACCCAAAAGGAGTTTGTTGCAATGTAATTCATGAAGTATGTTCATGCCTTGTAATCATTTTATGAGCTACATCACGCCCCGCAACCGATTTAGAACCGATGTATAAAAGTAAGAGGACTATAAAGGGATAGTCTGTGCACATCGAAAACAGACCTCATTAGAAGCGAATAGCACGAAGATAAAATTAGCGTGGAGCATAACCGCTTAAAAAATGGCTTCGCTTAAATGAATGTTATGAGGCAACAGAAGCATATAGGAGCAACAAAAAACACCCTTGCGATGCATTGTAAGTTATCTCACAGCCTAACGGGTTGCAGCTACAAGAGGTTGGCGATTTTTTATCGAAATGATTTTGCGGAGAAGAATTTCTTATTTACCAAAAATATTTCTGCGGAGGTGGATACCGCCAATTTTTTGTAGGTGCTGTTATGGGAATGGTTATTCTCAGTTAATTTATTTTTTTCGGTATTTAATAATAGTGTCTGAAATTACATAAAGGAACCATAAAGATACAATGGTTAAATATACATCAAGGTCATTCCGCAGAAAGCAACACATATAAGAGAAAAGAACCTCCTCAAATGCCTTGCTATGTATGTATGAAAAAAAATCTATATCCAAGTACCAAGATAATCGTATAAGTAAATAAGGCAAAAAGAATATAAAATGTAAAAACAAGAAAAGAATGTAGGGAATTAAGAAGTATTGATCCCATCCTTTTTTAAACATAACGCCTTGTTTTTGAAATCTGTTTTCGCACAATAGAATTTTTATATATGTTGATGCCTCTCTTAATAGAATAGATGTCCTTGCTCTCATCTAATCCACTTTTAAAAATTTGATTCCAATTAGCTCCCCAGAATAAATCTTTCTCAGAAATACCAAAAGCAGTACCGGCAGCTCCGTAAAGAATATTACCGTAGTCGTCATATCGAACTAAGGTGTTATTATAGATTGACCATTCACTGACAGCCGAAGGATGGAACTCCTTTCTTTTTAAGTCAAGAGGTTTGTAATCATTAACTATTGAGTACCAGAAAAGCAATTTTTGATTATAATTGTTTTCATAGGTTGGTTTTAATGCTGAAAAATATTTTATCCAATATTTTAGTAATTGATTAAACTTTTCAGTGTGGTCTTGTAAATTATCCCAAAATACAGGATCTCCTTGCTTGCTTGGTCGCCCACCGGCTTGTCCTTCCAATTTTTTAATGCAATGCAACAGTGGTGAACTGCTCTGCCAACCTTCTTTTGCACTGCTATTTTTAGTTACAAATATGAAATGTGGATTTCCGAAGCTTTCAATAACTTTTCCGGTGTTGATATTTACAAGCAAGGAATTATTTTTAGGAAGATTTTTAGTGTAAGAATAATCACACACATTTGTAGTAAGCTTATTAATAGCATATCCTATAATACTTCCTGCTATGAGACTATCACCCCAGTATTTTACATGTGGATTTTTTGAACGACTTAAAAACATTCCAGGCAATATACCAATCATCATTTTAATGTCTGGATTATATTCTTTGAGGTAGGCTGTTTGTAGTATAGAAACTCCAGTTGTTGCAACAATGAATGAATTTTGTATTTCTTTATTTTTCATGATTCCTGAATTTATAAATACTCACCAAATTTTATACCATTATTGATTGTCTCTTTTTGTCAGTGTGGTGACTTTGTTATGACCTTTCCTATAACGTCAGACTGTGAATTTACTATCCACAATTTAAATGTCCAAAAGGAGTTTGTTGCAATGTAATTAATGAAGTATGTTCATGCCTTGTAATCATTTTATGAACTACATCACGCCTCGCAAGCGTTTTCAAACCGTTGTATAAAAGTAAGAGGACCATAAAGGGATAGTCTGTGCGCATCGAAAACCAGAAAACAGGCTTATCTTAATTGAGCCTTATTAGGCAATCGGTTATGTTGATACGATTGCGAAAACGAAGTTACGAAGCAATGCATGAACATTACAAAAAGTAGCTCCACAACGTAATGAACCGCTGTATGCGAGACCCGGGAGTTTGACCTGACGAAGGAAGGGTACAGTGGTGTGAGAGGGCACCTCATCAGCTACAACCGGCGAGGCCGTCTATTCAATTAGCACTTGAAGCACACACAAAGAATAGCTTACAAATACTTGATTAATTCGTCCGGCGTTAGAACTAGAATTTCTGAACCTTTAAAGTCTTTCGCATTCCGAGT
>BJGO01000062.1:0-12748 GCA_014190535.1 Bacteroidota bacterium
ATAGGGTAGTCCAAAAATGTTAGCATCCTTACCCGCAGGGTCGTTTGGATTAAAGGTTGTTTTGTTATTCTTTTCTGGCATAGTCTCAGGGTTAAAAAAAAAGCTGTCGTAAAGTTGCGACAGCTTTTTTTATGATTATAGTCTTTGAATGATTATGCTTCAGCTTTTTCAGCGTTGTAGCGTTTTTCTTTGATACGAGCTTTCTTACCAACTAATTCGCGTTGGTAGAAGATGCGTGCCCGGCGTACCCGACCAGCTTTGTGAAACTCAACGCTGTCAATATTGGGTGAGGAGAATGGGAAGATACGCTCCACACCAACACCATTCGATACTTTGCGAACCGTAAAGGTTTTTGTAGAACCACTTCCTTTGATTTGAATTACGTCACCTTTAAATGCCTGGATACGCTCTTTGTTACCCTCAATGATTTTATAGTTGACCGTAATGTTATCGCCGGCTTTAAATTTTGGAAATTCTTTTTTTGCACCTAATTGTTCGTGCACGTATTTAATTGCGTCCATGGTACTTATTTTTTCGGTCGGCAAATATAGCACAGAAAAGGGGATAAAAAAATCAACTTTCAACAACCCCTCTGCCGGTTTTTAAAACCCGGTTTTCGGCACGTAAATCCTTAAGCACGCGGTCCAGAATTCCATTAATGAATTCACTACTCTTAGGCGTGCTGTATTGCTTGGCAATTTCGAGGTACTCATTGATACTAACCTTAACGGGTACTTCGGCTTGGTAGATAAACTCACACACACCCATACGGAGCAAAATCATATCCAGTTCTGCCACACGCTCTTCATCCCAGTTTGTTAATCGTTTTTTGATGTAATCGGTTATTTCATTATGATGAAAAAGGTAGGCATTCACCATACTCTGAACAAAGTTTCGGTCCTGGGCACTAATCATTTCATTGAGATTAGGTGTGGTTTGATTGGATAACTGCTTTAGGATATCAGTTATAATACTTTTGATGTGATGGCGGTCATCAGCCCATTCCGGATACATATCCTCTATGAGGCCGTCCAGATCCTTGTCGGCCATAATAATGTGTGTATATAACTCCTGCACGATATAGTAATCATCCTTGAGGTCTTCGGAGCCTAAGGCAATATATTTGGAGTATGAATCCGAATTTTTTAATTCAGTAAAATATTTCTTGAATAAGTCCGAATCAAACTTGAGCTCGAAATGCTCATCCTTAAGTGCTTTTAAGTAGGAGGGAGCCTTGCGGATTTGCTGAATCAGAGCGTTTTCTGATATTCGTGTGGATAATTCCTCATCACGCACTTTACGGGTTCGTAGCGAACGCAACATATCGGTATACTCGTTAGCGTAATTACAGGTTTGTTCGATGATGAACAGGTTAAACATCATTAGGGCGTTAAACCTGCTGATAGATTCCAAACATCCCGATAATACCTTCTCTTCTGATGTAGTAGGGTTCATTTCAAAGGAATAGAAACCCTGCATTAACTTAACACGAATACTCCTGCGCGAAATCATGCGGCTCTGTTAGTGTAATTATAAGCGGCTTCTGAGATTAGCGATGTCACGCAATCTCTTTTCAGCAATGAATATAGCGGCTTGTTGGTTTGTAAAGTTTTGTTGCTCTGCAATTTTAAATATATCCAGTATGCGGTCGTAAATTCGTTCCACGTCGTTCATCACCTTATCGCGGTTATAACCATCGAGTTCCGATGCAACATTAATTAACCCACCGGCATTGATTACAAAGTCGGGTGCATAAACAATGTCTTTGTCTAAAAGCATTTGACCGTGCTTCTTTTCATCTTCAAGCTGATTATTGGCTGCACCGGCAATTACACTACATTTCAATCGGTTCAATGTGTCATCATTTAGTGTTGCACCTAAGGCACAGGGGCTATAGATGTCCATATCAACATCATACACATTTTCGGTTTCAACCGGTATGGCTTTATACTTCTCAACAATATCTTTAACACGCTTCTCAAAGATATCAGAGACGTAAACCTTGGCACCAGCCTCGATCAGGTGACGCACCAGAACTTCGCCTACGTGTCCTATACCTTGCACTAATACCTTTTTACCGGATAAGTTGTCGGAACCATAGGCTTTTTTAGCCGCGGCTTTCATTCCTAAGAATGTACCATAGGCAGTAAAGGGAGATGGATCGCCACTCCCACCCATAGCCTCCGGAACTCCGGTCACATGGTTTGTTTCCATGGCGATGTATTCCATGTCTATAGTGGAGGTGCCCACATCTTCAGCCGTTATATATTTACCGTTTAAGCTATTCACGAATTTGCCATAGCGACGAAAGAGTGCTTCGCTTTTATCTTTTTGAGAGTCACCAATGATTACAGCCTTACCGCCTCCCAAATTGAGACCGGCCGCAGCTGCTTTAAAGGTCATACCGCGTGAGAGACGAAGAACGTCAAATATCGCTTCAGCATCATTCTTGTAGTTCCAGATTCTGGTACCACCCAAAGCAGGACCGAGTGTAGTATTGTGTATGGCAATGATACTTTTTAGTCCGCTGTTTTTATCGTAGCAAAAAACTACCTGTTCGTGTTCGTATGATGATATCTGTTCAAAAATGCCTGGTGCAGTTGCAGAAGTTTTTTCTGTCAGGGTTGTCATGAAATGTTATTTAGAGGAGTGTTTTAATTTGTTTAGTAAAAAAAGCGGCTAAAAAATCCTTCTCGGGAACCTAGTTGATGAGGTTTAGTCTGTTTCAATCAATGGGGCCTCGCCCGGTTGGTGTTGATTGGATGTCCCGTTCAGTGCTGTTTAAGCGGCTTTGGGCAAAAGTAGGCTAATTTTCCCGAGTTTCAAACGATAACAGGATTTCATGAAGCATCTTCAATCAATAAATAAATACCTATTAACCTATCGATATCGTCTGTTAGCCGGCATATTATTCATTGTATTATCTAACTTTTTTGGCGTGTTGGCTCCGGTATTTATTCGCTCGGGGATCGATCTGGTGTTGCATAATGCTAAATTGATTTCGGCCTATGACCAAACCTTAATACCTCCGGGAATACTGGATAATTTCTATTCAGGTGTACTCTATTTCTCTATGCTAACAATAATTCTGGCCTTTATGCGAGGTGTTTTTCTCTTTTTTATGCGGCAAACGATCATTGTTATGTCCAGGTATATCGAGTATGATCAGAAAAATGAACTTTTTGCCAAGTATCAATCTCTTGATGTGTTGTTTTATAAAAAAAATTTTACCGGGGACTTAATGACCCGTTTAACCGAGGATATATCAAAAGTGCGTATGTATTACGGCCCCGGGCTCATGTATACGATTAACTTGCTTGTACTAACGATGCTGGTTTCTTATCAGATGATACGAGTTAGCGGCACGCTTGCATTCTGGAGCATGCTTCCCTTGCCACTGATGCTCATTTGTATCTTTTATATTAACCGTAAGCTGGAGTCGATGAGTGCGGCCATACAAACGAAACTTTCCGCTTTAAATACCTTTGTTCAGGAGTCCTTTAGCGGCATTCGTGTAATTAAAGCTTTCGTCAGGCAAACGGTATTTACAAAGGAGTTTGAACAATCTTGTGCCGATTACAGAAAGCGTTCACTGGCTTTAGTCAAACTAGAAGCTATATATTTTCCCGTTATAGCTTTTCTTGTGGGGTTAAGTATCGTCTTAACCATATACGTGGGAGGGCAGCTGGTTAAAGCCGGTCAGATATCTCCGGGCGTAATTGTCGAATTTGTTATATATATCAATATGGTAGCTTGGCCTTTTGCCGCTGTTGGTTGGGTAACGGCTCTGGTGCAACAGGCGGCTGTGTCTCAGGGACGCATCAATGAATTTCTAAGAATGGACTCATCTTTAAAAAATGGTCATCAGGCTATCCAAAATTTTCAAAAGCAAATACAATTGGAACGTGTCAGTTTCACTTATCCTGAAACCGGAATCAAGGCTTTGAAAAATGTATCCTTCAACATAGCAAGCGGTTCCAAAGTAGCTATTGTTGGTCGAACAGGAAGTGGTAAAAGTACTTTGGCTATGCTGCTTACCCGGGCATTTGATCCGGATCAGGGAACAATAACTATAGATGATATACCTATAAATCAACTTAATATGCAAGACTATCGTAAGTTAATAAGTCTGGTGCCTCAGGACGTTTTTATATTTTCAGATACCATAAAAAGCAATATTCTATTTGGATCCGAGCGTCGTGATCTGGAGGAGGCAACTTATTTTGCAAAATTGGCCTATCTGCATCACGATGTGGCCGATTTTAATGAACAGTATGAAACCTTGGTTGGAGAGCGCGGGGTTACGTTATCTGGTGGGCAAAAACAACGCCTCGCCATAGCAAGAGCGCTGGCCAGGAAACCTAAAATAGTTATACTGGATGATGCATTAAGTGCCGTTGATACCGTTACCGAGACTCAATTAATGAGAAACCTTTATGAGGTAATATCCGGTACGGTTATTCTAATTACGCATCGGGTATCTTCAATACAGGATTTCGATAATATTATCGTTCTGGAACAGGGGCAGGTTGCCGAACAGGGAACGCATGAGCAACTCATGAGCAATAAAGCTGCATACTATAATCTTGTTCAGGACCAACACACCTGAGGTAGATGTTAACGATGTTAATAGAGGTATTGGTAATCTTAACCACTTTAATATATATTTGCTATAGATAAAAAACATAACGTGGAAAACGAAAGAAACTTTAACAAAAAATCGGATGCAGTTTATTCATTCCGATTAAAAGCAGGCCGTCGGAGAACATATTTCTTCGATGTTAGAACCACCAAACAGAATGACTACTATCTTACGATAACAGAAAGTAAGAAACGTCCGGATGATTCCTATGAGAAACATAAAATATTTCTCTACAAAGAAGATTTTAACAAATTTGTTGCGGCACTAAACGACACGGTGAATCATGTAAAAACCGAATTACTTCCTGATTACAACTTTGATCAGTTTGAACGTAATGAAAATCACGAGAATCATGATGAGCATGTTTCCGATGAACATAACTTCAACAAACTGGAAACTGAAGCACCGCGTGATGATAATTTCAATCGACCTGAAACACCATCAACTTCCGACGAAGACTTAAAATGGTAATTCTTTAAAATCATTACCTAAGGCCTCTGCATCGCGGAGGCTTTTTTATTTGAATTCATAATGAAAAAAATTCTCTGGCTTTGCAGTTGGTATCCTAATGATTACGACAAATCAGCCGCAAATTTTATTCAGCGTCAGGCCATAGCCTTATCGGTGTATTGTCACGTCTATGTATTGTATATCCATCCCACCACAGATCAATCAGCACCTTATGTAAATGATCATATTACAAGTCAAGGTAATCTAACCGAACATCTGGTTTATTACCGCACAGCTAGTACCAACCTATTTAGCAAATTAAGATCTATTCGTCGCTATCAAAAGATTGCGCACAACCGTTACAGGCAATATGTTAATCAATACGGCAGCCCCGATTATATACACGCCCAGGTGCCCATAAGAGCCGGAGCAATTGCCAGGCAAATCAGCAAACAAACTCACGTGCCCTACGCACTAACAGAACACTATGGTATCTACAATCTTGAGGTACTCGACCCATTTGAACATCGATCTTTTATCTATAAAAATCAGGTGACTAAAATAATCAGGGACGCCAAACCACTTGTTGTGGTTAGTTCTTCTCTGGGTGAAGATATTAATAAGGTTGTTTGTAAAAAGGACTATATAGTTGTCCCAAATGTGGTTAACACCGATATATTTCATTACCGGGAACATAGTCAGCCTTCATCAACCGATTTTATCCATGTATCTAATATGATCCCGCTTAAGAATGTGCAAGGCATTTTGGATGCCTTCAAGCAAGTGCTATTGAAAATACCATCGGCACGATTGATCCTTGTTGGTCGACAATCTGCTTCAGTAATGACCTATGCATCTCAACATGGGTTTACATCAAATCAGGTTCTATTTATTGGTGAAGTTGATTATGCAAGGGTAGCGGAATATATGCAGTTAGGTGCGGCACTGATTATGTTCAGTAATACGGAGAGCATGTCGTGCGTTGTAGCTGAGGCACTTTGTTGTGGGTTGCCTGTTATCTCAACATCAACCGGTATTGCACGCGATTTGATTAATGAGTCAAACGGCTTACTGGTAAACAAGAGAGAGGTACATCAACTTAGAGATGCTATGATTTTTATAAGTGAAAACAACAACACTTACAATCGGGAAATTATAGCAAGTAAACATGCCGAATTGTTCAACTACAAACAGATTGGTAAACAGTTGGCGGCCATCTATGGCATAAAATAACCCCGTTATCTACGTCTTACTTTCTCCTGCATCATATTATAAGATATACCGATGCTCAGGAAGTTGTTGTAATGATTTAACTCGTTTGTAAACACGTTGGATTTAGTAACATCAATAAAGCCATGTTGATATGAAGCATTCAGATTGATTTTCTTATTAAGCCTATATGAGTAAGCAATTAAAGCCTGAACATCAAGACGATTCAGCTCGGCGGCATTTCTGATTTTTATGTTGTTACCTGTTTCACCGGTTGTCTGGTCAAATGTACTCTGCGAGGTGGCTAAAGCATACATTGGAGCCACGCCAATGGAGATCGAATGTTTCTTATTCAGGAAGTAGCCAACTGATACTGGAAGTTGAAGGGCATAAAACTGTCTGATCAGGATATCATCCTGGATATTTTCAGTTGGCTGAATGCGCTGATTCATACCGCCACGCTGAATAGCGTTTAGCTGAGCTGTTGCAATCCATTTTGTATTAAACTGGTAGGAGGTTCTTATTCCCAAGTAGGGGTTAGAATTGATAAACCCTGAAGTGTCGTTACGATCTTTAAGGGTATTAAAAACGTTTAGTCCGCCACATACTGATAGGGTAAATTGAGGAAACATGCCGCCTCTGTTGAATTCACGGATTTTACGGGAGGTGCTTCCCTGTGATTTGCCGATATAGGGTAATCCATAAAAAACAGGAATGGTATTGTCCTCAATGGTCATGTGCTCATATACAGGCAAGGAGGGTATCCCTGAGTTTGCAAATACCGGATTTAGTTTTCCGGCAATTGAGATTAGATAAACGTTTTCGGACCGGGTTGATATGATATCGGAACCGGTATTTTCAATTGCTTGACTTGTGGATTGGATATTTGATTTTGTATTTGAAGATGTAGCTTTTAGTTCAATAGTCTTCTTTGGTGGGTTTGAGGTATTAATTGATTGAGTACGATTTGATTCGTTATTTTCTGATGTAGAAATGATTCCGGTTACGGCATTTACGGATTTAAGATCATTCGGATTAGCTTCATTTAGGTTTTTTACGTCTTCTGGTGAGACTGCTACATTATCTTTAATATGATCTGCGGTGCCCGATTTAGCCGTGTTGTGGGTTACTGGCTGTTCACTTACGTATTGATCGGAGGATACATTCAAATGGGCGGGTTTATTCAGAAAATATAATGTGGTGGCACCACCAATTAAAACGGCAAGGGTGCCGGCCCAAAATAGGGGAGAGCGGAAGAATTTAGTCCATGTTGATACCCGGCTTGCCTGAATATAAACCGCTGCCTGCTCCCAATACTCTTCTCGGAAAGGGACATTAAATTCCTCTTCCTTATTTCTTAAAAAGTCATCGAATTCGTTATGCTGCTTCATGCTTTACTTTTTTTTTACGAACTGAACTGTTGTTTAGTTTGGATATTTTTTCTTTTAAAATATTTCTTGCGTTGAACAGATGCCACTTGGAAGCCGCTTCACTGATTCCCATCATCTCCCCGATTTCTTTATGGCTGTATCCGTCAAATACATTTAGATTTAATACTTCACGGGCCATTGCCGGTAGTTGCTGAACCAAATTCATAATTTCTGAGGCAAGCAGATTCTGCTCTCCGTCATTTATGCTGTATGTATTTGACTGGAACGTAGCTAAATCCTGATGCTCAGCCATATAGACGTGCTCTTTGTAAGATTTATTCTTACGAAACTCATCAATAATCACATTAACCATAATTCGACGTATCCAGGCTTCGTAAGGATGTTGAAAATCATATTTGTCCAGATTGTTCAGGATTTTAAGGAATCCACGGTTAACGAAATCCATAGCATCATCCTTGTTGCTGGTGTATCGGTAGCATACTTTCATCAACAGGGAGAACGACTGCTTGTACAGCAGATATTCTGATTTCTTGTCTTTTTGCAGACACCCCCTGATGATGCTATGGTCAATCATTCCTGATTTTATTAACTCTAACCTAAACCAATTACAGTTACGTGTTAAGATTCTGATTGGTTAGTATGCAAAATACTAAAAAACCTCAATATTTTAATTGGGAATGAGTTTATTGTCTATCATTCGTTTATGAAATACCTGAATCGTAGCTTTAAGATAATTCAGTTCATCAGCAGGCGATGTGCCGGTGTTAATCATGTTGTTTTGAAGTAGAGGGTCTTTATGATAATTATATAATGCGATAACTTGTTCCCCATTGAATACCGTAAACATGGAGTCGTTGCACATCTGATAATAGTTCTCGTGAAACTGGTAAGCAGGATAGGATTTTTCATCAAAAATGCTGTGACCGAATGATAGCGTTTTTACAGGAATCTTCAGATAATCCATAAGGCTCGGGAAGATATCAATTTGCATAACCGGCTTATGGATGCTTATTCCAACAGGATTAGAAGGGTCGTAGATTATCAATGGAATACGGAAAATTCCTAAGGGTGTTTTGTACTCAGCCTGATTTCCCTCTCCGGTATGATCGGCACAGAATACAAAGATTGTATTCTGAAACCATGGTTTATTGTAGTTACTCTCGAAGAACTGTTGCAGGCAAGTATCAACATACTGTATAGTTCGGGGAAGGTGATTTACGTTAGGTTCATCCATAAATCGTTTTTTATAGCTATCCGGCAGGGAATACGGATAATGAGAAGTCAGATTGAAGAATACACTGCAAAAAGGTTGATTCACCGTATCTAACTGATCTGCGAAATATTTAAGAAACACATGATCCCATATGCCCCATTGCCCATCAAAATGAGTGTCGTCGTTGAATTCATTCATTCCATAATACGAATCAAAACCGCAACTTTTAGAAAACACATCAAAATTGAAAGAGCCATTTCGTGCACCGTGAAAGAATGAAGTGCGGTAACCGGCTTGTTTCATCGCGTGCCCCAATCCCTGCAAGGTATTATCCTGATACCCTGATGATATGATACTTTCATCCATGAGGGAAGGTATAGATGCCAAAATAGCGGCTATGCCTTCGTTTGAATGTTTGGCGTTGGCATAGGCGTTGTGGCAAACGATACTTTTGGCACATAAGCTATCTATAAATTTCGTGTAATATGTTCGTTGATTCAAATAGCCTATCCATTCTCTGTTGAAACTTTCAAGAATAAATACGACTACATTTTTCCTAGTGTGTTCCGTATAGGGATGCGAGGGTTTAATAACATTGGCTATGCGCTCCGATGTTGCATCACTCATATAGTGCACGTAGTTGAGTTGTTTCTTAAACAGGCTGTTCAGAAACACAAACGGAGTATTTAATACGGCGGCACTTTTACGCATAGGCACATAGTCGGCGGCATTTATCGGAGAAATTGGTTTCAGCTGTGTTCCCCCTCGTGCCAATAAAATCATAAGACCGGCACCCATAGCAAACAGGATAAGTTGTTGGACAGGCCTGTGTCTTGGATCGGATGGTTTGTTAATTAATTTATTACTGATTATAATGTATGCCCAGATAATCAGGATAAAGACAATCAGTAAATACCAGTAGCCCGTGAGGTAGGAACTTAATTGTGGCCATAAATCGTGTAACATGCCGAATAATTCAGCCGACGTTCGTTTCTGGGTGTGTCTGTAGTATCCCATATCTACGATGGAGAGCAGTATAAACAGCACATTCGGTATTACAAATACTACACGAAGGAGGTACACATAAATAATCCGGTTTCTGTAGGCGATAGGCAATAAGGCAAAAAACAGGAAAGGGGCATTCACATAAATCAGTGCGGAGAGATCAAATCGTATTCCGGCCAATAAAATGGTGATCCATTCAACTATGCCGGTAACATCCAGTATGTCGTTAAACAAAAGGATAAATCCGATGCGGAACAGCATGTAGATTGCTAAAAGGAAACCAAGGCATATGCCGGCCATTCTGATATGGAACAGATTATTGTCGCTAAACAGATTAAGGCTCATTCTATCAAAACTATTGGCAAATATTAGTCGTTTAAGTTTGTAATTAGGTCAAAATCAGAAAAAAATAGAAGTAATTTTGAACGAATGCTACGCATAAAATTTGTAATCATCATTATTCTCGCCGCTTTTGTTCAAGTACTCAAAGCTCAGGATACCGAACTGGCACAGATTTCAGGTGTAGTAATCAGCCAGGATACAGCGCATATGCCAATTCCTTTTGCTTCGGTTTACAATAAAAATCTAAGATTAGGTACTTACTCAAATGTTGATGGATTTTACACCATAATCGCACATCCCGGAGATACGATTATGGTGACCTGTCTGGGTTATATTGATCAGAAATTTACCATACCTGAAGCGGTTGCCAATAATAGCTGGGTGCATCATGTGCAATTACGATCACGTTCCTATCTGCTCAGTGAGACAAGAGTATATCCCTGGGGAACACGCGATCAGTTTCGAAAGGCTTTTGTAGAAATGAAATTACCCGATGATGATTTGGTGCGTTACCATAAAAACCTGAGCCCTCAACAAATGAAACAACTTGCCGCAATGTTAAGCCACGATGGTAAATCAGCCTCGATGGCTACTTTGCAAAAATATGCCAACAGCTATTATTACAAAGGGCAGATTCAAACGGCTAATATTTTTAATCCCCTAGCCTGGGCGCAGTTTTTTAATGACCTGAATTCAGGAAAATACAAGATGGAAAAATAAATTAAATGCTTAACGTTTAAGCAGTGGAAACCGCATCTTGTAATCCACTTTAACATCTCCCTTGGATATTTTATCCAATTTTGATTTTAGCAGACGTTTTTTTAATGGTTTAAGATGATCAGTAAATAAAACGCCCTCTATATGATCGTATTCGTGCTGAATTACCCGACCGGTAAAACCGGTGAATGTTTTACGCTGACTTTGTAGTTTTTCGTCGAGGTATTCCATCGTAATTTCATCAGGCCTTGTTACGTCCTCTCTTACTGTTGGAATACTTAAACATCCTTCGTTATATTCCCATTCGTGCCCATTCATTTCCAGTATTCGGGCATTAATGAATGCACATTTTACGCCTTGCTCTCCCGCAAAGGCTTGATCGTCATCAGCATCGTCATGCATGGCTTTAAGGACCGTTTCGGTATCGATAACAAAGAGTCGTATTGGTTTACCAATCTGAGGCGCGGCCAAACCAACACCGTGACTGGCATACATGGTCTCATACATATCTGCAATCAGCTTATCTAACTGGTCATAATCTGGTGCAAGATCTTCTGCTTTTTTACGAAGTACCGGATCGCCGTAGGCTACTATGCTGTAAATCATCGTGTTCTTTGCTCTAAATAAGTTTGTAAAATTAATACCGCACTGACTTTATCAAGTCGTTTTTTATCCTGCCGTTGCTTTTTAGAATAGCCTGCGGCAATAAGTGTATCTGAAGCAATCTTTGAGGTAAATCGTTCATCAACGGTGTGCACCGGAATAGCGGGAAAGGCGTTATGTAAAGCCGCGATTACACGGTCTGCTATATCCGTTCCCTCTGTTCTGCTCCTATCTAAATTCAATGGATATCCAACCACAAAAGCCTCTACACGTTCCGACTTTAAATAGTTCAAAAGGTATGCAATAAGTTTATCCGTGTCTATGGTGTCCAGCGCTGTGGCAATGATTTGGCTGGGGTCTGTAACGGCAATGCCGGTGCGTTTGCCCCCGGCATCAAATGCCATAACTCGAGGCATTAATCTTTTTTGGCTAAGAACGTTAAGGTGCTTTGAGGCTCTATAAATAAAACTAAGGTGTCTGCATTCAAGCGTTCTACTTTCATTTTGCCAGACGTTGTTGAACCTTCAGCCTTTCCTTCGATAATCCCTTTTGATTCATCATAGGTGTAAGTGCCCGTTTCGAGTTGCCCAAATAGGTTGCCAACATAACTGCCGTCTTCGCGATAATCGAAGTACGATTTTTTAGTAAACTCAGCGAGATTATTTTTTGCGTTTTGTAGGATGGTTTTATTTTCTTCAAGCTGTATCAAAAAGGTATCCTTATTTGCGCCATCACTCATTTTTGAAATAGTATCCGACATTAATTCAATGTTGGCTTCCATCGCAAACATCATACTATCCATACTTTTATCGCTTACGTTAATTAATAACCATTTTCCAACTATACCTTGCTTTTTGGCACACCCGTAAGAAAGTGCTATGACTAGGGTAACTAAGGCGATTGCAATGCGATTTTTCATGATTTATCAAAGATTTTGTGCAAAAGTGCAGATTAAGCGTTGTTTCCTGCAATTTGTTTTTCAACAAACTGTATGATTTGTGATTCAAGTCTTACCGCTTCGGCTCTTATAGCAACGGCCTCACTGAGGTATCGGCCTTTAATACGCTCCTCTTTAATACCGGAAGCGTTTATGCATACATTCAGATACGCACCAAGTATAGCGGAGCGAATAAACAATGCACCAACACCGGCATCACTTAGGGAATTTGGGTTACC
>BJGO01000062.1:12758-14335 GCA_014190535.1 Bacteroidota bacterium
AGATATGGGGTGCGCAGGGTACGAATTGGTACCTCGGTAGCGTAGATAGTGGCCTGCTGTATGGCTTCGGTGCGAATTAATTTTTCTTCGTCGTTACTTTTTGGAAGGGCATATGCCTGCATGATCTGACTGAATGCGCGGGTGTCTTCATCCACTAATTTTAAAAGTTCATATTTAAGTTGTTGACCTTTTTCGGCTATTGATGAAAAATATTGCCACCGGGCATCCCATCCTTTTTTATGTGAAGATAAATTGGCGACCATAGTTGCCAGTGATGCACCAAGGCTACCCAGATAAGCAGAAATAGAGCCTCCACCGGGAGCGGGGCTTTCCGAGGCAGTTTCATTGGCAAATGCACGGAGGCTCATTTGAATGAGTTTTGTGTCCTTGAGGTCACGAAGGATATACTCAATAATTTTTTTATTTGGATCGAACGGACTTAATTCATCTAACCCCAGCGATTTAACAGCAATGCGAATCAGTTCTTCCTCACTAACGCCGGCACTTCGTTTTTGCTTTTCGAGAAAATATTTACCCGCATCGGTTAAACACTTAAGAGGAACCAGTCCGACAAGTTCAGAGCCGGTTACGCGCAATCCGCGCTCTTCGGCTTTTTTACACACTTCATCGAAGGCAATATGCAGTGGCGTGATGTTGATATTCGTGAGATTCATCGAAATCTGAGCAATGCCATACTCCTCAATAAACCATCCTATGGCTTTTACTGCTTTCAGACTTCCGGGTATATGTAACGGATTGCCATGTTCATCGCGTTCGATAGCTCCAAGTATCGGGTCGCCTGTTCGTTTAACCCTACCGGCCTCACGTACATCAAATGCAACTGAGTTTGCCCGGCGTGTGCTTGTGGTATTTAGGTTTACATTATAGGCTACCAGAAAGTCGCGGGCTCCGATAACACTTGCACCACTGCGAGAATTGAATACATTGGGCCCATAGTCCGGGTGCCAATCAGGAAGCGTCATTTTATTTGACAGTCCCTCATATTCCCCGGCCCGGATGGTGGCCAGATTTTTTCGTTCTGGTTTTGTAGCTGCAGATTCATACAGATATACCGGTATGCCTAGTTCAAGCCCGACACGGGCACCAAGTTGTTTGGCGTATTCAACGGTTTCTTCCATACTTATGCCACTGATAGGTATTAACGGGCAAACATCTGTTGCGCCCATGCGAGGGTGTTCTCCCTGGTGTTTAGACATATCAATTAATTCCGCCGCTTTTTTTATTGCCTGAAATGCCGCTTCTATAACCTGCTCGGGAGTGCCCACAAAAGTTACTACCGTTCGGTTCGTCGCTTTACCCGGATCTACATCTAAAAGTCTGACGCGATCGATACGTTCAATTTCATCGGTGATCTGTTTAATGATGTGCATGTCGCGCCCCTCGCTGAAGTTGGGCACGCATTCAATTATGGCTTTGCTCATATGTATGTTTGAATTTTGCAAAGGAACTCATGATTTTGATGATTTCATATAAAATAAATAAAAAACCCGCCTTTGGCGGGTTTTAGGTTACGTGTTATCGAAAAGATTATTTAGAATGTAATCGCCAGATTAACC
>BJGO01000063.1 GCA_014190535.1 Bacteroidota bacterium
GTTGCTCATGTATGCTTCTGTTGCCTCATAACATTCATTTAAGCGAAGACATTTTTTAAGCGGCTATGCTCCACGCTATTTTTATCTTCGCGCTATTCGCTTCTAATGAGGTCTGTTTTCTCAGCGCACAGACTATCCCTTTATAGTCCTCTTACTTTTATACATCGGTTCTAAATCGCTTGCGGGGCATTATGTAGCTCATAAAATGATTACAAGGCATGAAATACTTCATTTACTACATTGCAACAAAATCCTTTTGGGTATTTGAATTGTGGAGAGTAAATTCACAGTATGTCGTGACCAGCAATCGTATGAAGACACGAAACAGAAGACAGACACGAACTTAAACAAGAAAAAAAGTAAATCATTTTGACAGGTGAACACAAACATAGCATCGAAATTATAGACGGTCAGCGAGTTAACCGACACCGCATCGCACATAAAATTTCAGATGGCTTAATTCAAGATCATCTTATTTCTACTTATACCATCAGCAGTAGTTAGTTCTATGATATAGACGCCTTGGGTTAAGTCTATATCGATATAGAGGGTGTTCGAGTTCATGGTTTTGTTCATCAGTATTCGACCGCTTATATCAATAAGTTTTAATTGTACATCGCCGTACACATCACCCGTTAGGTGCAGGATTTTATGGATAGGGTCGTAAGTGAATTGTGCAGGCTGCAACCTGCCGGTATGTGTGGTGGTGCAGGCGTTAATATATATACTGTCGCTGGCAGTTGTCGTGCATAAATTTTCTGAGATATAGGTATATGTTACCGTTACGAACTGGTTGCTGTAATCGGCAGGGTTTAGGTTTGAGACCGCTGTTCCGTTGATGAGGTAAGTACCGCCGGCCGGTGTGCCGTCCGGAAATATAAATAGTCCGGAATTCGAGCATATGCTGGTATCCGGTAAGTCAAAATCGGTTTGTACGGGAGGATAAACAACTATTATTTTTTCAACGGCTGTGGTACATCCTTCGGCATTGATGTAGTAGCCTGAATAAAGTGTACTGGTATCGGGGCTTACAATTCGTTCGAGGAGCGAACTTTGTAAATCTTCCCAAAATAATCCCGTTCCATTTGTTCCTGTAACCTGAAGCGAAACCTGAGCACCCAAACAAATAGAATCTTCGGAAGCACTAATTACAACTGCTGAGAGCGGATAAATGTCAACTGTTAGGGTATCTGTATTTGATCCTGCAGCATTCGTAGCTATAACATAGTATGTACCACCGGTAGTTATGGTTATTGATGACGTGGTTTCACCGGTACTCCACAAGTAGGTATAGTCGGAGTTGCCGGCATCCAAAACAAAAGCCGTTCCACATATACTGGTGTCGTTGCCCAGGTTTACAACAGGTGCTGTTAATTGCTCAAATGCACCCACTGTGGGTTGTTGCGGATTACGACTAGTACCCCTTATATCTGTAGTTATATACGAAATGGGTGTACCCGTATTAAACAGCGCTGGATTTGCAATCAGTAAATCTTCACCGAGAACAATTTGTGGATTTAATGTTGTGGAATGGGCATCAAAGCCCGTTGCTGTGGTCCAATCGGTAAAGCTTGGATACTCATTCATAAAATTTGGGCCTTTGGAAAAAAAGTTGTTGTAATCACATTCAATTCCTTCTGCATATGAAACAGCATTAGGAATTCTAAATAAGTGGTTGGTTGAATTGCTATCTATTCTATATATATTGTTATTTATGATTGAAATAGGAGCTGTTGAAGAAAATGAAGCCTCTGCATACAAAGCAAATCCGGCGTTAGTTGAATTTATTGCAATGGTGTTGTTATATATTTCGAGGTGATAGGAAGAGCCTATTCGTAACGCATAGGTAGCGCCTAAATCGGCGCCGGTACGATAAATCTGATTATTGTAAATCCTGAATGGATAATCAGCCCAGCCGCTGGAACTGATAATCTGCAATGTGCCATATACTCTGTTCCCATAAAACTGACCTCTGCTGTGTGACTGATAAAGAACTCTGGAAGAAAAATAATTATTCCTTACTACAGAAAAGGCTCCGCCATTCATAAATAACTGTCGGCCTCCGGTCTGAAAGTTGTTATTTTCAATGAGCACATCCCTGTGCGAAATGCTTGAACCATTGGATATACTTAACCCATCGTTAGCACCTCTTATATAACTATTTCTGACAACAAATCCTGAATCAGCACAACCCTGAATGACATAGTCAGTAGCACTTGAGGTTGTGGATCCGTGCCCCCATAATACACAATGCTCAAATCGGATGTATTTACCTCTGTTAACTAATACTACAGCATTGTTATTTACATTAGCTAACTGACGAATGGTTAAACTTTTGAATGTAACATATTCTAAAAAATCGAGCCTTAATGAGTTAGGATGTTCAGCCGTTGTGGCTCCATTGATCAAGACCAAATTACTGTCGGTAGTCTCGCCTGTAAATGTTACTGTGTTTATGGCCGAGGCTCCCGGTATCGTCGCAAATTGAATTGTTTCATCATATGTTCCGTTTCGTAGGATAAAATTCGTGGGTCCGTTTACACCATTAAGAACGACCTGAGCAACAGCAGAATGGATCGTCGTAAAATCAGGATCAGTACCGCCTATCGTGTAGGTGCCGGCCATTGGTTGCGAAAAAGCTAATGCGGCAGTGGATACAAACAGTATGATTAGGTTTATTTTCATCCTGTAAATTTAATTGAATATAGCCGCCATATCATATGTCAGCACATCATATCAATAAGTTTTAGCACATCCTAACAGGTATGAGCATAAAACATCTTGAGGATGATCGGCAACATAATTACGATTAATTCGATTATATCTAACTAGCTTATCCGCTATCCGTGCAACAGGAAAGACTAGTGTGACCGTTTGAAGGCAGCTAAACGGTATTTTATTCATGTATTTTTACCGTAACGTTAACCATAATCTCTAACGAACAATCATCAAAAAAATGAAACGCTATCTACTTATCTTACTTGTATGTTATTCATCCTCCTTACTGAAAGCACAAACACCAACGGTGGAATGGGTCAAAGCATTTGGCGGCATAGGCAATGAACGGCCAAACGGCGTTACAACCGACACGGCAGGAAACATCATTGTGGTGGGCCGTTTTCAAAGTTCAAGCATAACATTAGATTCCATAACCTTAACAAAGAGCGCAGCAGATCACCCCGATATGTCGGATCTGTTTATGATCAAATTAGATAAAAAAGGTAATGCCCTATGGGCAATCACGGCCGGAAACCTGGGCGATGACCACGCATTAAGTTGTGTTACAGACCAAAAAGGAAATATCTATGTGGTCGGCTACTTTGAAAGTAAAACGCTATCCTTTGGACGTGAAACACTCCATAATAATAATTTCACCGTAGGTAAGGATAGCGTTCGATATAACAGTGATATGTGGCTGGCTAAATTTTCACCGGACGGCACGTGTATATGGGCCAGAAACGCCGGTGGCCTGGATGGAAACGGACAGTACAGCACGATAACTCTTGATCGTAGCAATCATGTAATCATCAGCGGTATTGCCGGTGGTGAAATGAACTTCGGCAAGGGCACAAAACTGATTCATGAATCTACAGGTATGTATGTAGCCAAATACAGTAATGATGGCGACCTGCTATGGGTTAAAACGCCCAATGGAAAAGGAGAAGCGCAAGGCGTAGGCACCGACCCTGAAGGCAATATTTTTATAGGCGGTTACTTTACATCAACGATATCGTTTGGCCCTATTGCTCTGCAATCACATTCAGAAAAAAACAGCGATGCATTTGTGGCTAAATATTCCCCGGACGGCAACATACTATGGGCAAAAACTATTGGTGGCGATAATGGAGAAATTGCTTCCTGCGAAGCAGATCCATTTGGCAATGTCTATCTCTCCGGTTTATATTTCAGTAAAACCATTTATACAGAAACCGATACCCTGAGGAACAACGGATCGATCAATCATTTCATTGCGAAGTATAATAAAGACGGGCAAATACTTTGGGCCCGCTCTGCGGGCGGAAATAACGGCGAAGGGCCCGGCACCGCTACCCGTGAGTTTTACGTGGATCACGATGGCCATGCCTTTTGTACAGGTTCCAATTGGAGTGCATTTAGCTTTGCCGGGCAATCGATTCGCTCTGTTTCGGGCTCGGAAGATATGGTTCTGTTAAAGTATGACAAGGATGGAAAAGAAATCTGGGCCCTTGATTATGGTGGAACGGGCAGAAACGCAGGCAGAGGCATCAGCACAGATGCAAACGGTTCTATTTATCTGACAGGCTCATTTGAAGAGAAACACCTGAAGATTGAAAACCATACCCTGATGAATGCCGGTAGCTCCGACATCGTGATCATTAAATTCAAGGAAACAAAAAAATAACGAACAAAACCTGTACGATCAAACTGAAAAAATATCATTTAAACCTTAGGTCATTATTAGAGTCTGATCATAAACTTTTTTAATTACATGAAAAAAATAGCACTTCTGGCCTTCATAGGGCTTACATTCGGTTTCACGAGTTCAAATGCTCAAAGTCTATATTTCCCGCCGTTAAGCAGTGCGGCTAATTGGGATACGATTTCACCGGCATCATTAGGTTGGTGTTTAAATCAAGTTGACAGCTTATATGATTATTTACAGGAGCAGGATACCAAAGGTTTTATTGTTTTGAAAAATGGTAAAATTGTTTTAGAAAAATATTTTGGAACATTCACCACAGATAGTTTGTGGTACTGGGCCTCTGCCGGTAAAACCATTACTTCCTTTTTAGTAGGCAAAGCTCAGGAAGAGAATTATTTATCCATTTCCGACACCACATCAACATACCTGGGACCGGGCTGGACTAACTGTACAACAACGCAGGAAAACAATATTAAAATCAGTAATCAACTAAACATGACTTCCGGCCTTGACGATGGGGTGCCCGACAATCACTGTACGATTGACACCTGTTTAAACTATTTAGCCGCCCCCGGCTCGCGATGGGCTTATCATAATGCGCCATATACCCTATTAGAAAATGTTTTAACAACGGCAACCGGTATATCAATAAATAGTTATACGCAAACCAGATTAAAAAATAAAACAGGTATGACCGGAGCCTGGGCCTATGTTGATTACGACAATGTATTCTTCAGTAAAGTAAGGAGTATGGCTCGATTTGGGTTGCTCATTCAGAATAATTGTATCTGGGATGGTGATACCTTGTTATTTGATAGTGCTTATATAAATGAAATGACCAATACATCACAAAATATGAATTTGTCTTACGGTTATCTATGGTGGCTGAATGGTAAATCATCGTATATGGTACCAACCTCGCAACTCGTTTTTCCGGGTTCTTATGCTCCTGCCGCCCCCAACGATATGATTGCCGGCCTTGGTAAAAACGGACAAATACTTAGTGTATCTAAAAGTTTAGGTTTAGTCGTAATCCGAATGGGTAATCAGGCAAGCGGTGGTGAGGTGCCTACGCAATTATGTAATAGTATCTGGGAGAAACTGAATGCTGTTATGTGCAACGGGACTTCAAGTAATCAAACTGCTTCCGGTACTCAGGCTATTTCTATTTTTCCAAATCCTGCAACCACAGAAATAAGTATTAGTGTGCCCACAGACGAATTGTTTCAAATTGAAATTATTAATACCATAGGTCAAACCATGATGACCTGCGAGAATAAAAGTCGAATTGATATTTCAAATCTTAGAAGTGGATTGTACCTTATTTCGATTAAACAGGGACCATACAGCTATTGTCAAAAAATAGTTAAGGAGTAAATACCTAAATTTAGCCTGACAACAAAAGCATACAGCGTATCCTCATAGCCTAATCCGATTCTATGAATCAAACCGTATATAAAGACCAAATCAAAAATGCAATTCGGGTATCGAATTTTGTTCGGTTCGACTCGGATTGTCCATTTTCCGGACTGGGCGTAAAGTATGTGGTATCGGGCGAAGAGACCTATTATGCAAACAATAAAAAATTTAGTGTCAGGCAAGGCGAATACATCATTGGTAACGATTTCACCAAATCGGTTGTTCAGATCAATCACAAACATGAAGTACAGGGGCTCTGTATCGATATCTCATCTGAAATTATTACTGAAGTGGCACAGTATCACGACCTGAGTGATGCCAACTTAAAAGAGTTCCTTTTGTCTGATCAGTTTTTTGTTAATCGGTATAATGTAAAGAATACCTGTTTGGGTTATTCTTTACACGAAATCAATAAAAAAATAAAAGCCGGATTGCTGAGCGACAGCCTGCAACAATGCGAGCTGTTTTATAGTCTCGCAGAGTCGATCATCACCGATCAGCGCTTTGTATTTGATCACCTCCATAAAATGGAATTCAAAAAAACCATTACTAACGAGGAAGTGTTTCGTGCCATACTTCAGGCCAGAACGTTCATTGATGAACACGCTATGGATAATCTTTCTCTGGATCAGATTGCTTTACAAATCGGTATATCCAAATATCACTTTCTTAGGGTTTTTAAAAACACCTTTGGTATTTCACCCTATCAGTACCAGAAGCGAATCAAACTTGAAAAGGCACGTATCGATCTGCTTTATGGCCGGTCTATAATGGAAACGGCGTTCCGGTATGGGTATGCCGATGTACCATCATTCTCCAAAGCATTCAAGCAGGCTTTTTTACAATCGCCGGGGCGCATCCGAATTAGCAATTTCTGACAAGTAGAGCGACATTAAAATGAAGTTCTTTGCCATAAAATTTAATTATGGTTCGTCTGATCACGCTTTTACTCATTTATCTGTTTATGGCTTGCATTGCAGAGGCACAGTTACTGCGCAAACCATTGCTTGGTGCACAACTGGAGTATGTAAACAAAAACGGCATCAGTGGTTGTAAGGTCATACGTGTTGTTCGCGGAACAAGTGTGGCGCTTCAACTTCAGGAAAATGATATCATCGTATCGATTGATGATAAATCCTGTTCATCGGTCGACGAATTCATAAACATATTTTTAACCTACACGCCCGGTCAAACTATACAATTAAGCATCATACGCGGCAAACAGAAAAAATTATTGCGGGGCACGGTACTGCCTAGGCCTTATGAAACCGATGATCAATCTGAAGTCATCTATGATCAGGCGGCCTATAAAGGTGGACTCCTGCGCGTAATCATCAATAAACCTTTTAAAAAGAGTTTAATGCCGGCCATGCTTTTTATACCGGGATACACCTGCAGCAGTATTGATGAACTGACCGATGATCATCCCTATAAACGTATGATTGACGCCTATGTGGAGGCCGGTTATGTCACCTTACGAATTGAGAAAAGTGGATTGGGCGACAGTCAGAATACCCCACCCTGTTCATCGTGTGATCTGTTAGATGAAATTGAAAACTTTGAAGTTGGTTTAAAGAAATTAAAATCATTACCCTACATTGACACGAATAAGATTATTATCGTCGGTCACTCTATGGGCGGCATCATTGCCCCGGCTATCAGTGCCCGGCATCAGGTTGCGGGTGTTGTTGTTTATGGCACCACAGCTAAATCGTGGTTCGAGTATCAACTGGAAATGTACCGCGTACAAACCGCTTTGTCCGGCTTGAATCCAATTGAAGTGGAGCAATACGTCATTGAACAATACGACCTGAACTATCGCTTTTATATTAAAAAAGAAAACTTAGTCGATATGGCACGTGAACCGCAGGCCGACAGTATTCTTCGTTCGGTTTGGGGTTATGATGGCAAGGGTAATATCTACGACCGTAATGCCGAATACTGGAGGCAGATACAGGACTTTCCGCACCTCGAGAACTGGAAAAATACAAGAGCCAAGGTCTTGGTTCAATTTGGCGAATCCGATTTTCAGGCTTTCTCCAAAACCGATCATCAGCAAATTGTAAATACGGTGAATCATTTCCACCCCGGCCATGCTACACTGCAAACCTTTCCGTTAACGGATCATTATTATGCCCGCTCAGGTACCATGCAGGAAGCTTACGACAAATTTTCCAACGGACAATACCAAACACTCTTTGATGAATATAATCATGAGGTCGGTCGGTCTGCAGTGCAATGGAGCAATAGCATCTTAAACCATAATACCGACACGCACACACCGGGGACCTGGCAAAAATTAGACACCGATAGTTATCCCGGCAAACAGGATGATATTGTGTTTATTAATGAGCGCCTGGGTTGGTATGTAAACGGTTACGGAAAAATATTCCATACCCGGGATGGAGGTAAAAGCTGGACTAAACAATTAGAAAAGAAAGGAACATTTTTCCGATGTATCGCTTTCACAGACAGCTTAGTTGGTTTTGCGGGTACCGTGGGCACTGATTATTTTCCCAACGTATCAGATACCATACCCCTTTATGGAACACTTGACGGTGGCATCACGTGGGCTCCTGTTTCCTATAAAGGGCCTTATGTAAAAGGATTATGTGCGATAGATATCGTGAGAGAAACGTACATCAATCATGGTAAAACCGACTACCGCACGCACATCTATGCCGTTGGTCGTGTGGGCAGCCCCGCTAATATCATCATTTCGCACGATGGCGGAATTACCTGGACTTCCCATAGCATGGATACAGATTGTAAAATGCTGTTGGATATTAAAATGTTTGACAAAAATCAGGGAATAGTATGTGCGGCATCAGATGAGGATATCGAAAAATCAAATGCCGTAATTCTTAAAACGATTAACGGTGGCGCAACTTGGAAAAAAGTTTATCAGTCCGACAGGCCATATGAATCGACCTGGAAAGCCTCATTCCCTACAGATAAAATTGGTTACGTTACCATTCAGTCTTACAACCCGGACACCACCCTCACCCAACAACGTATTGCTAAAACAACTGATGGCGGCGATACATGGCAGGAAATCCCCTTAGTAAAGGATAGCAAAGCTCGGGAGTTCGGAATAGGATTTATTGATGAGTATCACGGATTCGTTGGAACGATGAACCGTGGTTACGAGACCAAAGACGGCGGTGCAACCTGGTCTGCAATCCATATGGGTATTGCCTGTAACAAGATCAGAATCTACCGCAATGCCGCCAATCAGATATATGGTTTTGCAATAGGCAAAGATGTATTTATGTTCAGGGAATAGACGATTATCAACTTTTTTGAGTTACGTGTTACTACAATAGATCCCTGCAGGACATTAAATGTAGCAACTCAATAAACCGGCTGATGTTATCTTAAAAATAATAACTCACGGTATTTTGGAACCGGCCAGAGTTTATCGTCTATCTTGATTTCCAGTTTATCAACGTGATAGCGAATTTCCTCGAGGTATGGCTTAACCTTATCGCAGTATGCAATGGCTTTGGCGCGAATATCCTCAACGTTGTTAGCCTGCTTGCGTGCTTCTACCATGGCTTCAGATTTGTTACGGATAACCATGATGTGTTCCGAAATTTCGGTAACCATACTTAACTGGGCTTCATATAATTTTTTGGTAACACCGGCCTCTTTCAATCCGTTGATATTGGTCAACAAACGGCTCTGATATTCAACAGCCGCAGGAATGATGTGGGTTAGTACCATTTCGCCCAACACGCGTGATTCAATTTGTACCTTTTTAATATATTTTTCCAATTCAATTTCGTGACGCGCATGAACTTCAACTTTGGTAAACACCTTATTGCGTTCAAATAGGGCAATGGTATCTTTTGATGAATACGCATCGAGTGCCGTTGGTGTTGTTTTGATATTATTTAATCCTCGCTTCTTGGCTTCTTTCTCCCACTCCACACTATAGTTGTTTCCTTCAAACAAAATACGCTTGGAGGATGTAATATACCCTTTCAATACGTGAAGAATGGCGACCTCACGGTTTTCACCTTTCTTGATTAAGGCATCTACTTCTGTTTTAAACTTAACCAACTGATCCGCCATTATTGTATTCAGCACCGTCATCGTGCTACTGCAGTTGGCACTCGAACCTACTGCACGTACTTCAAATTTATTTCCGGTAAATGCAAACGGCGAAGTACGGTTACGATCGGTATTGTCCATGAGCAGATCCGGAATCTTATTATGTATATCCAGTCGCAGGGTTTGTTCATCCTGTTCACTGAACTTACCACTTTTAACTCGCGACTCTACTTCATTTAGCACATCTGTTAAATACTTACCGATAAATACCGAGATGATAGCCGGGGGCGCTTCATTGGCACCCAAACGAAAATCGTTGCTGGCCGAGGCAATCGATGCACGTATCAAATCGGGATGTTCATTTACCGCCTTGATGGTATTCACAAAGAAGGTTAGAAACTGCAGATTGGTCTTAGGTGTTTTACCGGGCGATAATAAATTTTTTCCGGTATCGGTGGCCATACTCCAGTTGTTATGCTTGCCGCTTCCATTGATTCCGGCAAAGGGTTTTTCGTGGAGTAATACCCTCAGATGATTACGGCGTGCAACGCGATCCAGCACATCCATCAATAACTGATTGTGATCGATGGCAATATTGACTTCTTCAAAAAACGGGGCACACTCAAACTGACTTGGCGCCACTTCGTTATGACGCGTCTTGAGCGGAATGCCGAGTAAGAAACATTCACTTTCAAAGTCAACCATAAACTGATACACGCGTTCCGGAATGGAGCCGAAATAATGATCTTCCAGCTGTTGACCTTTTGCCGGTGCGGCGCCAAATAGCGTACGGCCGCACATTAATAAATCCGGACGTGCTTCATACAAGGCCTCGTCCACCACAAAGTATTCCTGTTCCCAACCAAGTGTGGCAAACACTTTGGTAACATTTTTATCGAAGTAATGGCAAACGTCAACAGAGGCCTTTTCTAATGCCTGCATCGACTTGAGTAAAGGAGCCTTGTAGTCGAGGGCCTCACCGGTATACGACACATATATGGTAGGAATACATAATGTTTTGCCGGCAGGCGTTTCCATTATAAATGCGGGTGATGATGGATCCCACGCGGTATAGCCACGGGCCTCAAAGGTATTGCGTAGTCCACCGCTCGGAAATGATGAAGCATCGGGCTCCTGCTGAACCAGTGAGTCCCCTTCAAAAAGCTCTATGCCATGACCGGTTGTTGTTTGCTGAAAAAACGAGTCATGTTTCTCGGCAGTAGATCCGGTTAGTGGCTGAAACCAGTGCGTAAAGTGTGTGGCCCCGTTGTTCATAGCCCAGGCTTTCATTGCACTTGCTACTTGCTCGGCAACCGAGCGATCAATCTTTGAACCGCTGTTGATTGAATGCATTACGCTTTTAAATGCCTCCTTAGATAAGTAGGCTTTCATGGCCTGTTCATGAAAAACATAGGCACCATAGTACTCCGAGATGTGCTTTTTAGGTGTTTCTACCTCAGTGGATCGGTTGGAGCGCAATTGCTGTAATGCGTTAACGCGGATGTTGATCATTTTTTAAATAATTTTCGCCAAAAGTATACTTTTTGGCTAAACCAATCCAATATTTTTAATTTATTTCAACAATAAAACCTGTTTTTATTGTTAATTCAGGATTTTTTTTGATTTTTTATCTCTAAACATGGCCAAAATTCCAAGGATAAACAAACACAGGAACGGAGCCCTGTATCGAGCAATACCACCATGCTGAACAACCACACAACCGATAATTCCAAACTCAATTAATGAGGCAAATACCAGCGTAAAACCGATAGGATGGAACATAAAATATCGGGCGCGTATCTGTATCATCAGATAGACAAAAGCCGAGCAGGTAAACGCATACATCAGCCAATCAGATACATCTGTTGGCCATGCACCGGACGAAAAAGGAGAGCATAACACACCGGGCACGGCACACAAGAAACGTTGCCACAGGGGCAGGTCGTCTGCCTGCAATCCACTAAGTTGTGCATAGGCATCACGTTGCTGAAATACATAGTTCCTGATGGATGTGTCGTTTAAATAGAAATACAGCAAGATCACAAGCGAGATAGAAGCAAGTGTTGCAAGGTAGTACGCAGCAATTTGTTGCGGCCTGTTTTTATGAATATACATCAGAGCAATCAGCGGTGCCACGAGGAGCAGATAGTGCGACCGCACCAGCGTAAGCACAACCAATCCGATGATGAGCCATATAAGATGTGATCGTTTGATATCAGACGCCGTTAGCGGATAGAGCACCATACCACAGGCCGACAAGAGCAGGGCTTCTTTATGCAAGCCATGAATCCAGAACGAAGTAGCCGGAATAATGAGCAGTACCGTGTGTATCGTGCGGATGTGCAAGCCAAGTTGCCGCATACAAAAAGCGTATATAAATAATATACCCGGTAAGGTCAGTAGCGAATACATGATTGCCTGAGCCGAATAACTGCCAAACGAAAAGAGCCGGAAGATGGCGAGCAGTCGAATGATGAAAAATGTGCTTTCGTCGCCGTAGCGATTTATCGCCTGATTATAATGGTAAAGACTATCAGTCACATAATAGTGATTAGGAAGAAAAACGAGTTTCAGATAATCGGCAGGATCGCGGAAGAGTGAACGGTATACCTGATCGCCGGACTGAAAAAAATCAAGTGTATCACCACCTCCGGACCATTGCAGATGTACGTATACAAAAACAAAGCACCAGAACACCTTAAATAAAAAAATGGTTAAAACAGCCTGTCGCGATAAACCAAAGTAGTCGCCTACACCGGATACCCAGAGCCATCTTGAGAATAAGACCAGATATACGAATCCAACCAGATAATGTATCAATGATGTTTGCCACATAACTGCAAGTTCATCCGGTGTTTATTTTTTATAATCACGCATCTGTATCTGCGTAGAACAAAATGTATACTCACGTTCATCGTTACTGCCTATAACAACAATACGCCCACGGAGATGCCTGGTCATCAGTTCCTGATACCATCGTACACCGTCGGTATCCAGATTAGTAGTGGGCTCATCCAGCAGAAGCACCGGGGTATCACGTAATACCGCAAGAGCCAGCTTAACACGCTGTTTCATTCCTGATGAAAATAGTTTGAGCACTTTATGCTGATGCCTCGCTAATCCGGTAATCGAAATAAAATCATCATACAGTACTCCGCGCTGAAAGGAAGAGAAGGCTTCCTGAAACTGAAACAGCTCTTTCATGGTAAACTCCTCAATGAGTTCGAGATAAGGCGCGGCAATGGCAACTAACCCCGGATAATAATTCACGGGCCGGCCTTCCGTCTCAAAAGCTATTTTTCCTTCACTCAGTAATTTATAGGTGCTGATACACTGGAGCAGGGTGCTTTTGCCACTACCGTTAGGCCCTAATATCGCATAACAGATGTCGGACCTTAATTGCAAATCCAGATTGCGGAATATCCACTCATAATTGTAGCGCTTGCCCGCATTATGAAGCGTTATCTGCATGCTGCACGGTATGAATTCCTTTGATGATGCCGTCCTTAGATGATCGGATAAATTGCAGTACGGTTGACTTCTCGTCGCTGTCGGGCAACTCGGTTTCCAGTGCCGCTATCGCCTTGCTCAAATTTGAATGATGCACAAATACAATGCGGTATATGTCCTCAATACGTTTAATCTGATCTTTATCAAATCCACGACGCGACAAACCTACTGCGTTTATACCTGCATATGATAATGGCTCACGGGCGGCTTTTACATAAGGTGGTACATCTTTACGCACCAGGGAACCTCCGGTAACAAAGGCATAGCGGCCAATACGTAAAAACTGTTGCACGGCACTCACTCCTCCTATATTCACATAATCTTCAATGATAATATGTCCGGCTAAGTTTACATTGTTAGCCAGGATGCAATGATTACCGATAATGCAATCATGCGCAACGTGGGTATACGCCATCAGTAAGCAATGACTGCCAATTTCGGTTTTATTGGCATAGGTAGTTCCTTTATTGATGGTTACACATTCACGTATCATTGTATGGTCGCCGATAATAGCTAATGTGGGCTCTCCTTTATACTTCAAATCCTGTGGCACGGCCGAAATCACTGCACCGGGAAAAATCTGAACGTGTTTGCCAATGCGAGCTCCGTCGTATATAGTTACATTGGGGCCTATGATACTACCCTCACCAATTTCCACATCGGCATAGATTGTAGTAAACGGCTCTATTCGTACACTCGGGTGTATGCGTGCTTCAGGATGTATATAGGACCACTTGTTTTCTGACACAAATAAAACATGGGTTTAGGCTTTAAGATGATGAGTTGACGATAAGACGATGTCGGTATGCATTTCGTTGCAACACTATATACTT
>BJGO01000064.1 GCA_014190535.1 Bacteroidota bacterium
TTAAAAACTATCTATTTATCTATGAAATGATATCCAATCAATTTGCCATATCATCAAATAGAGTAAGTAGCGTATTTAGCAAGTCTGACTTTGCAGAGTATTACAGAGTAATGAACAATGTAGATGCAGAACTAAATGATGAAACTTCGGATTTGTACAAAAAAATAGAATCAAACATATCTTTAATATTCCATGATTTCTATTCGTATAATAAATCAATAGCTTCAAGAGGGTCAAGGTATTTTGAAAAAGGCGCGGGTTTAACCAAAGAAGAAAAAATACTAAGAGAAGGATACACTAATGAATTGCTTCCGGTGTATGTGTTAGGTTCGCAGAAAAGAACAGATGTTGGCATATTAGCTAAATTGAATGTTAAAAATGATAGTATTGAGGTTAGTGGATCAGTAGGAACATATTCATTACGCTCATTATGGATGTCAAGATATTTAGGCGATAATGATCCAAAAACATCATCTTCTTTGCTTATAAATTGGGAATTGTATCGCTTAAATAATGTCGATAAAATACAGCTTCCTGATAATGAAATCAGAAACGTTTACCACAATTTAGATTTTGAGCAGCTTGAACAATTAAGAAATGGTAATAGTATAACCGTTAGCGTATATAATAATCAATTTTGGCTTCCCGGATTGTATTTATTGCCTACTGGTGATCGTATCAATGTATCTAGAAAATATGGTACACAAAGTAAAATTGTTATTAAAATTGACAACACTAATCAAAGTACATCTAACGGTACCACTTACGCTTCATCTCGATCTAATGGTAATTTATTAACTAATAAGCAGTTTAATTGGGTTGTAAAGAGAATAAGAAAATCGTTTCCAAATATTACCGTTGAGAAGTACTATGACAAAAATGACGATAAATACTCCTATGTACAAAATGGAATAGTTTATTTAAATCAGGCAAAAATAAGTGGCGGTACTGCAATGCACGAATTAGCGCATATATTCTTGCCTATTATTAAAGCTACAAATCCATCCCTATATAATGCAATTAGGGTTCAAGCATTATCAAGCGATATAATGAGGCATATTAATAATTCCCCAGCGTATAAAGATCATACATTAGAGGATAAGGAAGAGGAGGCTATGGCGTATATGTTTGAATCGCTATCTGAAAAGAAGATTAACAGAATAATTGAATCAGATAAAAGGCCGTCATTATTACAAACACTTCGTAATGCCATTAGTAGTTTTATTAATTATATATATGCTGATATTCTTGGTAATGATTATATGTATAAGTATATTGTAAATTTAGATCCATCCATTGTAACCGTAGATGAATTTATATCCAATTTAAGTGATGCTATATTATCCGGAAAAACCATAACAAACTTAAATAGTGATGAAATTATGGAGTTTCGCAATAACAGATTGTTATATGCTAAAACAATAAATTTATCTACTGTATCTGATTTTAAAGGGGCATTAAGTTATACGGTAGAAAACAATAATATATCCTCAATAGCGGCAAGCATCTATAACGAAATAGATGTTAATCCTGAAAATGGATACTTAACCTATGTAGATTCTAATGGAGATGTAATTAATCTTGGTATAAAAGCTCCAAGTGTTAGTTCAGTTGATCCGGCTGAAATAGATAAAGCTATTATAGACAAGGTGCTTCCTAGATTAGGTCAAAGACAAATGGCGGTACAAACTGCAATATATGATTATCTAATTGGCGGTAGAGATCGAAAAGTGAATTTAAAAAATAGTGCTGTTGGTAACATATTTAATGACAACGACGCTAATATAGATACGCTTAATGGTATAGTTGATTACGATCCGGCATACGACATTGTAGTTAATCTTAGTAATGAAGATAGTATTTCTTTATATTCAAATAATGACGTTGTTAAGTCGATCCTTACGCCTGAATATCTAAAAGCTTTAGGTAATTATAAGCCTTTGATAATTATACATAATGCCAAAGCGTCTAAATCCGTTTTCTTAATACGATTGAATTTTTCTCAAAAAGAGTTAAATCCATAACATGAGCAGTACGCCATCTTGATTTTAAAAAACTTGTTAAAGCTACCGCACATGTTACTGCCTATTTAAGCGATAATGCCTATTCGACATACGGACCTAATGATTAGATAATAAGACTCTGCTTGTTACCTGAAAACGCATCAACCTTCCTCACAAGTAACCCACCTAACGCTCACTCCATTCTGCTACTTCAAATAATTATGATTTAATTTTATTACATAAAGACTTTGATTTGAAAAAACACCTTACCTTATTCATCATCATCATACTGGCCGGCTTATTTACCGCATGTAAAAAAAACAGCTCTTGCTATGATGAGGTCTTATATCAAAAACATAAAAATGACATTTGCACAATGGACTGTCCCGGTGTTGTTGGTTGCGATGGCAAAACGTATTGTAATGAATGCATAGCCAGGACAAAAGGTATACGCTTAAAATAAAGTTTTATAGCTTAATTAAAGATGCTGATGCATAAGCTTGATTTCTGCTGACTTTGCATAATGATTATCATCAAGCTTAAAGACAGTGTCTTAGAGTTCTAAGTAATTTTTGTAATGACTCCTCTCCATTCCATCAAAATTGAAACCTATTTTTTTTTATTCCTACATCATCTTATACAACAATTCGTAATTATCCAAACATCCACAATAATTTTATTCAGTCTTCTTTTGGATGTTATGATGATTATCATAGTTTACCAGGTTAAATTGTGTGAATCTTGTCGCCAAATAGACTTAACATCAATGAAACTATTCTTAAAACAGCAATTAACCTTCGGGGTGGTAGCATGTATAGTATGTATCACCGTTATGATTCATCATCAGTCAATGGCTCAGACCCTGCCCCCCATACAACTCGACCGCCCCGACCAAACGGAGTGTCCCTTTATCACGCCCAAAAATTATATACAGATTGAACATGGGATTACTATGGAAAATATCCGTAATAATCAGTCCATATTCAGCCATCCCACATCACTATCGAAATTCGGTATTAATGAAAAACTGGAATTCCGGCTAATTACCGAATTCATTACCCAACAGATTAACGACTCACAAACGAGCGGCCTAGCACCGGTAACCTTTGGTTTCAAAACGGCGCTACTTGAAGAAAATGGCATCATACCTAAAACCTCTTTTATCGGACATCTGACTACCTCAAACCTTGGGAGCAAGGCATTTCATACACCCTATGTCGCACCATCGTTCCGGTTTACCATGCAGCATACGCTTACCAACCGGATTGCACTGGCCTACAATCTGGGGGCAGAATGGAATGGCATCACGGCGGCGCATACCTATATTTATACACTTACCAATGGATTCAGCCTCACAAAACGCCTATCTGCCTATGCTGAACTATACGGTTTTCTGACACACGGTCAGGTGCCCGACCATAGGATGGATGGTGGATTTACTTACCTGATTAACCGTGATCTGATTATCGATTTATCCGGAGGCCTGGGTATGAGCAAACAATCTCCCGAAAACTATATATCATTCGGTATCTCCCATCGTTTCAGAGCGATTCCTGATCGGGTTCCCTTGAATAAATAAACAAATCGGAAACATACAGGTCGCCGAATACGATTATCCTTTAGCCCGTACCTTTGCAGTTGCTTATGTCAAATACACAGGAAATCAAACGACGTCGCACCTTTGCCATCATCTCACACCCCGATGCCGGTAAAACAACCCTAACCGAAAAGTTTCTGCTTTTTGGCGGAGCTATACAAACAGCAGGAGCCGTTAAGTCGAATAAGATTAAAAAAAGTGCCACCTCCGATTTTATGGAAATAGAACGGCAACGTGGTATATCGGTAAGCACTTCGGTGATGTCGTTTGAATACAACGACCTGTTGATTAATCTGCTGGACACACCCGGTCACAAGGACTTTGCAGAGGATACCTATCGCACGCTTACCGCTGTGGACTCTGTAATACTTGTTATCGACTGCGTAAAAGGTGTTGAGGAACAAACAGAAAAGCTAATGTCGGTTTGCCGTATGCGCGACACACCGGTTATTGTATTCATCAATAAAATGGATCGCGAAGGACAAAACCCGTTTGACCTGCTGGATGAAGTAGAACAGAAGCTCAATATTAAAGTTCATCCACTCTCCTGGCCTATCGGCATCGGCTCCCGCTTTAAGGGAGTTTACAGTCTGTATCATAAAGAATTGCACCTCTTTAGAGGAGGCCTGACTACGGTTACGGATGAAGTAATAACGATCAGCAATCTGAACGACCCACAACTCGACCGCGAAGTTGATGAATCTTATGCGGTTCAACTCCGCGAAGATGCAGAGCTGATTCAAGGTGTGTATGGCGAACTCCAGCTTAAGGACTACCTCGGTGGATCGGTAGCCCCTGTATTCTTTGGATCTGCCGTAAACAATTTCGGTGTAAAGGAACTGCTCGATACCTTCTGCGAAATTGCCCCCGAACCCGGTCAACGTGAAACCGATCACGGCACGGTGACTCCAACAGACCGCGATTTTAGTGGTTTTGTTTTTAAAATACACGCGAATTTGGATCCGAGACACCGAGACCGCATTGCCTTTCTGCGGGTATGCAGTGGCAAGTTTGAACGAAATAAATACTTTCATCACGTGCGCCTGGATAAGGACGTTCGCTTCTCTACGCCTGCCACCTTTATGGCCTCCTCACGCAACATTGTTGATGAGGCCTATCCCGGTGATGTTATCGGACTTTATGATACCGGCACCTTTAAAATCGGTGATACCCTGAGCGAAGGGAAGAACTTTTACTTCACCGGTATCCCATCGTTCTCTCCTGAAATATTTAAGGAGTTGGTCAATAATGACCCTATGAAAACCAAACAACTGGAAAAAGGCATACAGCAACTTACCGATGAGGGGGTGGCGCAGTTGTTTACGCATAGTTTCGGTAACCGCAAAATCATTGGCACCGTCGGGGAACTGCAGTTTGAAGTTATTCAATACCGCCTCCTGCATGAATATGGAGCCGCGGCAAGTTTTAAACCTTTACCGGTTTTTAAAGCCTGCTGGATGACCGCAGAGGATAAAGCGGCACTGGAACAATTTGTTCGCCTGAAGGCGGCTAATGTGGCCACCGATAAAGATGGGCATTATGTCTATCTGGCTGAGTCGAACTGGATGCTGAATACGATGATGGAGAATAATCCCAAGATACAGTTTCACTTCAACTCGGAGTTCAAGAAACGAAAGATTCAGCCTGCGCATTAATCGAGTCGAACAAAGCCTATATTGATGTGTTCTTAATCCACATATAACGTGATGAAAAAGTCAATTGTAAATTACACCACAATTTAAATGACCATGTCCACACCAAAACCATATTGTCTCTCACTCACCGAATACAAACGATTTCCAACACGTGAAGTAAAAATTGGCGGCATTGGTATTGGCGGGCCTAACCCTATTCGTATTCAATCGATGACTACTACAGACACGATGGATACCATAAAAACGGTGGAACAGTGCATCCGGATGATAGAAGCCGGTTCCGAATTGGTTCGAATAACCGCTCCGAGTATCAACGAAGCCCGTAATCTGGAACTCATCAAAAACGAACTCCGTAAGCGGGGCTACCAAACACCATTGGTGGCTGACATCCATTTTACACCCAATGCGGCGGAAATGGCGGCACGTATTGTTGAAAAAGTTCGCATCAACCCGGGTAACTATGCCGACAAAAAAAAGTTTGACCTCATAGAATATACCGATGAAGCCTACCAAGCCGAGCTGTTACGTATCCGTGAAAAATTCACGCCGCTGGTTAAAATCTGTAAGGAGTATGGAACAGCCATGCGTATAGGCACTAACCACGGCTCACTTAGTGATCGCATCATGAGTCGCTATGGCGATACGCCCGAAGGCATGGTAGCCTCGGCTTTCGAATTTCTGGAAATAGCAGAGGATGAAGGTTACCAAAATATCGTGTTATCAATGAAAGCCAGTAACCCGATTGTTATGGTTCAGGCCTATAGGCTACTGGTTAGCAGGATGATGGAGACGGGACGAAATTATCCCCTGCACCTTGGCGTTACAGAAGCCGGTGATGGAGAAGATGGACGTATTAAATCAGCAATCGGCATCTGCGCTCTGCTCGACGATGGCATAGGCGACACGATACGCGTATCCCTTACAGAAGAACCCGAATTTGAATTGCCCGTGTGTAAGGACATGGTGAAACGATATCAACAACGACACACTGCACCACTAAAAGAAATTATCTCATTACCATACGATCCCTATGCCTACTCCAGAAGGCATACAACTACCATCGGTAACATTGGCGGTAAACTTGTTCCGGTTGTTATTGCTGATTACAGTAGTGCCGAGCTCATAAAGCCCACAAGCCTTGAGGCTGTTGGATATCGATACGATGCCACATCGGACAAATGGCATATTGCGGACGGTGCGGCCGATTATATATATGTTGGAAACAATTCGGTTTCGTTTGCATTACCGGGCACTTTAAAAATTATTCAAAATCCGGGTAACACCGCACATCCTATAGAGAAAATCAAATGCTTCACGCTGATTCCGGCTAAGGATATCCCAACTCTTACTACAGAAAAGCAAGCTCGATTTATAGACCTCTGCATTGATGATGAGTACGTTTGGTCTAATGCGTTTATCAATAATTTGATGCAACAGCAATCGATAATTCTCCTGCTCTCCTCCGCATCAAAGAACCGTATGCAGGCCCTACGTCGTTACATAATTTATCTTAATGAAAATCATATTGCCTGGCCCTGTATTATACGCATCGGCAGTTCGGCAGGCACACTGGATGAACAACTGATAGAATTATCAGCCGACTCAGGTTCCTTATTTTTAGATGGCTTTGGTGATGGCATACTGTTACAAAGTGCATTCAAAACTGATCAAAATACCAAGGTAAGCGGTCGTACCTATTTACCCTTAACCAGCATACAGCAATTTCTGAATAATACGGCCTTTTCGATTCTTCAGGCTACACGAACACGCATATCAAAAACCGAGTACATCAGCTGTCCCTCCTGCGGCAGAACCTTATTTGATCTTCAGGAGACCACAGCCAAAATCCGTCAGCGCACCCACCACCTGAAAGGCGTTAAAATTGCCATCATGGGGTGTATTGTAAATGGTCCCGGCGAAATGGCCGACGCTGATTATGGCTATGTAGGCAGTGGCCCCGGTAAGATTACCTTATACAAGGGTAAAGAAGTGGTCAAAAAATCGATAGCCAGTGAAAAAGCACTTGATGAGCTCATCGGATTAATCAGAGAACATGGAGATTGGATTGAAGCAGAATAACCCTGCAACCTTATTGTGCCCGGGACGAGATTCGAACTCGTACACCTCGCGGCGCCACCCCCTCAAGATGGTGTGTCTACCAATTCCACCACCCGGGCAATTTTTTAGCGCGGCAAAAATAAACTTTTCATCGAGGCAACATAGCTTTCAACCACCTAAGCACTATATTTATTTTCAATATGTACGGTAAAATACTGTTGATATGTGTTCTGCTCAGCAGTTTAGCAGGCCAAAGCCCGGCTCAGGTTTATTTTGATGATTGTAAACTGATTGAAATTGCTGAATCGGAGCGAGCATTTCATGCCAGTCGTATGCAGACATTTCAATTGGCCGGGTCATCGAACTACGACCTGACTTACAGCAAAATGAACTGGAACCTGAACCCCTTCGACGGCTTCATTGAAGGTACCATTCATTACCGCTTTCTGATAAAGGCAACTACTGCACACCTCGAATTTGACTGTTCTGACAATTTGACCATTTCTTCCGTGCTCTATCATAGTCAGTCTGTTTCATTTACCCACACGAATAATATCCTAACTATTAATCTTCCAACCACCATTACTAACGGCTCAAATGATTCCATAGACATCAGCTACAATGGTTATCCGGTTGGCACAGGTCTAAACAGCTATCAGCTTGGATCTCATTTGGGTGATTCTGTATTGGCTACACTGTCGCAACCTTACGGCTCAAGGGACTGGTGGCCCAGTAAAGTCAGTCTGGGAGATAAAATTGATTCAGCTGACATTTACATCAAAGTACCTAAACCTTACAAAGTGGGTACGGCCGGTTTACTGATCAGTACCGACTCCACGGATACGCAATACACCTATCATTGGAAAACACGCTACCCAACGGCAACCTATTTGTTCGGGCTTGCCACCTATCCCTATCTGGTCAAAGAACGTCGAGTTAAAATTGAAAACGACACCATTTATTTGCTTCATTACCTCTATCCCGATTATGAAGAGGAACTAGATAACTATACCCTAACCCTGGACACCCTGCTCGCTTTTTTTACCGAAAAGTTTGGTCCCTACCCCTTTTTAAAGGAAAAATATGGCCACGCACAATGGAACCGTGCCGGCGGTATGGAACATCAAACGATGAGTTTTATGGGCAATTTCAATCACGAACTGGTTGCGCATGAACTTGCGCATCAGTGGTTTGGCGATCTGATAACGTGTGGGTCCTGGCAGGATATCTGGCTGAACGAGGGTTTTGCAACCTATTGTACAATGTTATCCTACGAACGACTGTTTGGCGGATTCTGGTGGCGCAGGTCCCGTGAAGTAACTTTAGAACGGGCACTGATGGATAGCGGAAGTGTGTTTTGCGACGATACGAGTAATGTTTTTCGCATTTTTAACCCATTTTTAAGTTATGCCAAAGCGGCATATACCCTACATATGCTCCGTTGGGTTATTGGTGATGAGGCTTTCTTTAGTGCCCTGAAGTCCTATCTGAACGACACAAACCTGCGTTTTTCGTTCTCCAAAACCAATGACCTCAAATACTATCTCGAACAGGAATCCGGTAAAAACCTCGATGAATTTTTTAACGACTGGTACTTTGGACGGGGATACCCCGAATACTACCTGTACTGGACCGAAGCCAACGACACGACAATTGTACTCAGGTTAAACCAGAAAACAACCGTTCCCGAGTCGGTTGACTTTTTTGAAATGCCGGTACCCATAACCTTCTATTATGCGGACTCTGTAGTTACTAAAATTATTGACCATAAAAACAACACGGTTGAATATATGCTGACACACCACTCGTCTATAGACTCCATAAAAGTTGATCCGGAACTATGGATAGCCGCGGCCAAACGAACCACTTTACGTAAGGAATATCTAACCGAAAGTGGTGATTTATTTACATATCCTAACCCAACCAATAATACTCTTTATATTGAACATCAATATATTAAACCGATTACCTCATATGAGTTATATAATCAGTTAGGTCAACTTATCCTCCGCGTCAACAATCTGAATGTGTCAGCTTACGAGCCACTGAAAGTTAACACGGAAGACTTATCCGCCGGCACCTATTTATTGAAAATATCGGTGAACGACACATTACAAAACCGACGTTTTGTAAAGATAAATTAGACCGATTATTTTTTTAATTCGCATTAAGGTATAAATTGCCTGCTGAACGGAATCACCACGCCTTATGAAGAAATTATTTCTCCTTTTACCCCTTCTTTGTATCAGCTTTTTCTCAAACGCCACCCACATCATCGGTGGTGAGATAACTTATATTTACCTGGGGGCTAACACCTATCAGATCACCCTGAAAGTTTATCGAGATTGTTCCGGATCCGGATATGACAATCCATTACACATTACCATTTTTGATACCAGCGGTGTCGTGAATCAAACCATAAATATCCCCTTCCCGGGAGCAATAACACTCCCCAACGACGCCAATAATCCCTGCCTGGTAATACCACCAAATATCTGTGTGGAAGAAGCAATATATGAAACCGTTGTTGTGCTGCCTCCCATAACGGGCGGTTACGACATCGTTTGGCAACGTTGTTGCCGCAATGGTAGTATTTTAAATATCGATCAGCCCATAAACACAGGCTCCACCTACCTCATCCATATCCCCGGACCATTTGCTTTCGAAAACGGCACTCCAAAGTATAATCAGTTTCCTCCAACAGTCGTTTGCAGTAGTTACCCGCTTTCATTCGATCACAGCGCAACCGATCCTGATGGCGACTCACTGGTCTACTCCCTTTGCGATCCATACGTCGGCGGGTCACCCACAGCGGCAAATCCAAATCCCGACGCTCCACCACCATACAACCTCGTAACCTTCATCAATGGATATAGCGCGCTGAATCCGATTGGTGGCAACCCGCAATTGGCCATAAACCCAAGCAGTGGTTTACTCACCGCCACCCCGATAGATATCGGACAGTTTGTAGTTGGCGTATGTGTGAAAGAATACCGAGATGGCATATTATTGAGCGAGAATAAACGTGATTTCCAGTTTAATGTAACGGAGTGTACGCAATCGGTTGATGCCATTACCACCCCTGCCATTTTAAATTGTTCCAATTTGCTCGTTAATTTTCCCAATACAAGCATAGGCGGGCAGTTTTATCATTGGGATTTTGGTGTGCCCGCACTTACTGATGATACCTCAAATCTGGCTACACCTACATACACCTATCCGGATACCGGCGTATATACCGCAACCCTGATTGTTAACCCCGGCACGATCTGCTCCGATACAACAACTACAACCGTAACCATTTACCCAACACTAACAGCGGCAATGGATGCCCCGGATGGATGCTCGGGCAACAACATACAATTTACTGATGAATCGGTATCAACATATGGATTTGTAAATAACTGGATATGGAACTTCGGTGATCAAAGCAACAATTCATTGATCAGCGACCCCACACACACCTACAATAACCCCGGAAATTATACCGTCACCTTAATCGTAACCACTAATTTAGGTTGTAAGGATACGATACAGGAAGAAATAGTTATGCTAACAGGCCCTATTACCAACACCTTTGGCGACACCACCGTATGCAAGCTCGATTTTGTTGGTATTGGGGTTGATGCCATTGGTACATTTGAGTGGTCGCCCAACTATCAGATCGACAACATAAACGCCGCATTCCCGGTCGTTAATCCACAGGTAAATACTACCTATACCGTGGTAGCAACTTCACCGGATGGTTGCATAGAGAAAGATTCCGTTATGATTAATGTATTTGATACCGTTATTGCTGTGCTATCGTCCGATACTGCCCTGTGCCCGGGTGAATGTGTGAATCTAACAGGAACAGGAGGCATCTTTTACAGTTGGTCGCCTTCAACCGGCTTAAATACTACAAATCAGTCCAACGTAACAGCCTGTCCAAATGCAACACAGTCCTATTCTTTTACCACATCGGTTGGATCTTGTAGCGACACCAAAATTGTAACAGTTGAAATTTTACCGGTACCCCAATTAAATCTTGACGATTTCCTAGATATCTGCAAGGGTGATTCCGTTCAACTGCAACCATCAGGCTGTACAAATTACAGTTGGTCGCCCCCAACCGGCTTAAGTGCTACCAATATTGCCAATCCATTTGCCTCACCAACTTCGACTATTACGTATTATGTGGTAGCTACTGATTCAAACAGTTGTCCTATAACCTTGAATGACAGCATAATTGTTAATGTAATCATCAACCCGTATACCGTTGCTCCTGAAACCACCATTATTTTAGGTACCAGTGTGGGCATTTATGCTAATGGCGGTATATCCTATCTATGGACACCTTCAGCCTCGCTGAATAACAACGCCATTCCGGATCCGATAGCGAGTCCAACACTGACAACAACCTATTATGTAACGATATCTCACGACAACGGCTGTACCTCGATCGACTCCGTAATTGTTTATGTAGATCCCAACCCGATTATCAACTTCCCAAATGCCTTTACGCCTAATAAAGATGGCAAAAACGATAATTTCCGGCCACGGTATAAGGGCCTGATTGATGTGGACTTCTTTAAGGTCTATAATCGCTGGGGACAACTTTTATATGAAACTACCAATCTCGATCAGGGTTGGGATGGAACACTTAATGGTGTGGAACAAGAAGTAGGCACCTATGTATTTATACTTAGCGGCAAATCAACGGTTGGAGCTAACCCCATTTTACTGCAAGGCAATTTCACCCTAATGCGTTAAATCTCACGGAAACCGATTCTGATTATTCAACCTCATTAACCGAAGGTAAACTGCTTGCACCAATTAGATATTGTACTGCCTTGTTATAATCCGACCGAGGATTGGCACATTGCAGTTGTTGAACAGTTTAAACGGCTTAAACCACATATACCCGATAACATTACCATACAACTTTTTATCGTTAACGATGGCTCAGTAAAAAACTGGAACGAAGACAAGTTGAATTATATCAGGCACCACATACCTGATGCACATCTTGTTTCATATGCAATTAACCGAGGTAAAGGCTATGCACTGCGCTATGGCGTAGCTCAATGTAACGGGGACTATATCATCTACACCGATATCGATTTCCCCTATACCACAGCAAGTATGTCCTCGGTATTTCATGCGCTCAAACTAGGCGCTGATATTGTTGCAGGCAACCGAGCCAAAGATTACTACGATCAAATGCCGAAAACTCGTATCTATATCTCTAAATTTTTAAAGCGTATAATTAAGTTACTGCTTGGTTTACGCTTTACTGATACACAGTGCGGTCTTAAAGGATTTAATCAACAAGGTAAATCCCTGTTTTTATCCACTACAATAAATCGTTATCTGTTCGATTTGGAGTTCATTTTTCAGGCATCTAAACGTAAGGATATAAAAATGATACCCGTTGCGGTTGAGCTGAGAAATGATATTGTCTTTTCCAGGATGAACTTGAAAATACTCATTTCTGAATCGTTAAACTTCATTAAGATATTATTCAAACGTAACGCATGAAATTTTTACGTTTCGATTATTCACTCCGACTTGCCTCCATTGCGGCTATTACTCAAATTATACTTATAGTCTTTCTGTGGTTCAGATTAATTATCAGTCCCAATGACTACTTCTTTGCAGGCGGTGGAGATGGCATAAAGAATTATTACACGCCGATGTACTATCTCCAATACGACAAGGGCACGCACTTTAGTGGCATGCACTATCCGTTTGGAGATAATGTGGTTTTCAGCGACAACCAACCTTTGATTTGCTGGCTACTAAAACCTATTGTTTCTATTGACTTATTTAATCCGGATTACAGCATCGGACTATTGAATCTCCTGATGCTGTTATCTGTCGTCGTATGCGCCTGGTATCTGAGCAGAATACTAAGCCGTTATAAGGTAAGTGGACTTTCGAATATCTTATTTGCGGTAAGTATTGCCACACTCTCCCCCCAGGTGCTTCGCTTTATAGGGCACTATGCTCTGGCTTATTGTTGCTTCATACCCATGATGTGGTTTTATCTGCTTGAGCACCTTGATTCTAAGCGAATAAGTAATCGATTTACTATTGCTCTGGTGCTTGTTACCTTATCTTTTTCGTTCATACATCTCTATTATGCTCTGATGGCGGCGGCGTTTATTTTTTTAACAAGTATTATTCATCCCTTATTAAGTAAATCGTTCCATCTAAAAAGAATCTTATTCAATATAGGTCTATCCTCGTTGCCAATAATTGCACTAACCCTATATCAATTTTTTACTGAATCAAAGCCTGACCGGCTGGCAGAACCCTTTGGAATCACCTCATATATTGCAAAACCAGAAACCATCCTACTGCCACTGGAATACAACGTTTTCAATGTTAGCCAATTGTTTAATGTTAACCTGCATTACAACTACGAAGGGCTGGCTTATATTGGTTTAACCGGCACACTGTTCCTGTTAGTATTCATAACTATAAACATTCCGGGAATAAAAAACCGATTAACTAATCCGAACCATGCCTTTAAGCATCAACCCACATTGATAACTTCATTATTGGCATCATCCTGCATCCTGATCTTCGCTTTTGGCATTCCCATCATCTGGAATCCGGATTTATTTCTTTCACTTACTCCGACACTAAGGCAATTCAGAAGTCTGGGGCGATTTGCCTGGATATTTTATTATGTTTTTAATGTCTATGCCGCGATAACGATTTATCATTTGTTTATTGAACAAATAAAGCCTCAATCTGCATTCGCCCGAATTGCACTTATCCTTATCGTGAGCCTGGGTTGGATGGTTGACGGCATTCAACATCACATTTTCATGAGGAACATTGCTGTTCAAAATAATTTCACGCACGACTTTTTCGGTAAGCAGGATGTACACAAG
>BJGO01000065.1 GCA_014190535.1 Bacteroidota bacterium
AACATCGCGGTACCATACCAACCGATCATCGCGGCACCGATAGCCGAGGTAATATGATCATAACCGGGCGCAATATCCGTTGTGAGCGGACCGAGCGTATAGAACGGAGCCTCGTGACATATACGAAGTTGTTTATCCATATTCTCCTTGATCAACTGCATAGGCACGTGTCCCGGACCTTCGATCATAACCTGAACATCGTGTTTCCAGGCAATCGTAGTTAATTCGCCCAGCGTATTCAGTTCAGCAAACTGAGCCTGGTCGTTAGCATCAGCTATTGCACCCGGTCTTAAGCCGTCGCCTAATGAGAAAGCAACATCGTAGGATTTCATGATAGCACATATCTCCTCAAAATGCGTGTACAGAAAATTCTCTTTATGATGGGCCAGACACCACTTAGCCAATATGCTGCCGCCGCGGGAAACAATACCGGTCATACGTTTGGCTGTGAGCGGTATATAACGTAACAACACACCTGCATGTATGGTGAAGTAATCCACACCTTGTTCAGCCTGCTCGATGAGTGTATCTCTGTAAATTTCCCATGTTAAATCTTCTGCAACACCACCAACCTTCTCCAGTGCCTGATAAATAGGAACGGTTCCCACCGGAACAGGCGCATTTCGGATAATCCATTCGCGGGTCTCGTGAATGTTTTGTCCGGTGCTGAGGTCCATAATCGTATCTGCACCCCATCGGGTAGCCCATACCATTTTTTCAACTTCCTCTTCTATGCTTGAGGTTACGGCACTATTACCAATATTAGCATTTATTTTCACCAGAAAATTACGGCCAATAATCATAGGCTCACTTTCCGGATGGTTAATATTATTTGGAATAATAGCTCTGCCTCTTGCTACTTCGTCGCGAACAAATTCAGGAGTAATGATTTTTGGTATGGAGGCACCGAAAGACTGACCTTCGTGTTGCGTTAGTAGTCTTCGTTCCTGTTCATTCAAAGATTCAATCAACTGATTTTCGCGAATAGCAACATATTCCATTTCGGGGGTGATGATGCCTTTTCGGGCATAATGCATCTGAGAAACATTTGACCCAGATTTAGCGCGGTACACTTCGTGATTCCCTTTAAATTGTATGGCATCGAGTTTTGCATCCGCGGCACGCTCGCGGGTATATGATGAACCGGGTTGAGCTACTTTCTCTATATCGTTACGAGATAATATCCATTCACTCCTTAGCTTAGGTAATCCTTTATATACATCAACCTTATAGTCCGGATTGGTGTATGGACCACTTGTATCGTAAACAAAGGCTTTATACTGCCTTTGTTCCGTTTTACCGTTTTGATAAGTGTATGTATCATCGGTTTCAATTTCACGCATCGCCACCTGCACAGGATGCAGTCGCCCCTTTACATAAATTTTTTTAGACTTTGGAAACGGGTCTGTAGAGATAATCTGATTACTCGGTGTTTTTTGACTTTTTTTCATAGTAGTTTTTTTATCCGCCTTGCGCGGCTGTAAATACAACAACGCTTTGATTGTAATCCAACTGGACATGTGGCCATTGAGCACGGGGTACAACCTGATTATTTACTGCTACAGCAATGCCCTGTTTATCGGCAAGGTTTTGTAGAATTAATAACTGCAGAACGGTACAGTTGGTATCAATATCCATCACTTGGTTGTTGAATGTTATTTGCATAGTTTGAACTTAGCGCAATAGTGCGTGCTAAAAAACGAGTTCTATAAACTTTTCCCTTCGTCGGCATTACCCGAATCAGGTAATCAGGGTATGTTCTCAGCCTTTGGCACCCCTAAAGCGATGCTAATTTACAACGTGGCTTCTAATCTGTTTAATAAAAATAATTGGGTGTGCCCCGGAGTTCATCCGCTATTTCACGGTCATTTTTCAAACGGGGCAATTTATTTTGACCGCCGAGTCGTCCTTTGGACTTCATGTAGTCTATAAATGCGTGTTGCCGCATTGGTACAATCTGTAAGGGTTGAAGTACTTTGCCTGTAATCAGATCGGCATAGTAAATATTTTTACGCTGCATACAGGCATCAAGATACAGACGGAACGCCGGCATATCTGATGGAGGCTGTTCAAATTCAATAAACCACTCGTGATAGGGCAATGGTTCAGAGCCTTGTATCTGAGGAGCTACGGTATACTCAACAACGTTAACATTAAATTGACTACAAGCCTCAGCAAGCGAAGCATCTACCTCTTCGGCAATAACATGCTCACCAAATGCCGATATATAGTGTTTAATGCGGCCTGTTACTACGATACGATATGGTTTTAGACTCACAAAACGAACGGTGTCACCGATGATATAGCTCCAAAGACCGGCATTTGTATTCAGTATGATCGCATAGTGTTCATCCAGTTGAACATCGCGTAACATCAGGCGAGTCGGGTTAGGCTGATGTATTTCGCTTACGGGAACAAATTCAAAGAAGATCCCGGAGTCAACATTCAATAATAACCCCTGATGAGCTATCGTATCCTGATAAGCAATAAAACCCTCCGATGCCGGATACGTTTCAATGCTGTCAATTTCTTCACCTATTGTATCGAACAGATGTTTTTTGTATGGCTGAAAGTTTACTCCACCATATACCAGTAGCTGCAGATTTGGGAAGATCTCCTTTATTTTTTTCTTACCGGTTTTTTGCAATAAACGGTCAAAATACATTTGAACCCAGGGTGGAATACCACTGATGAGAGTCATATTTCTACGATACGTCTCCTCAACAATTGCATCAACCTTTGTTTCCCAGTCGTCAATACAATTTGTCTTGTACGTTGGGAGTTGGTTGCCTCTCAGATATGCCGGAACATGATGATTGACAATGCCGGATAAACGCCCGGTATGAATACCATTGATTTGCTCCATTTCGGGACTTCCGGATAGAAAAATCATGTTTCCACTCACAAACTGACTATTCCCTTTATTGGCGATGTATAATAACAATGCATTTCGGGCAGAGTGGATATGATTAGAAATAGAATCCTTTGAAATAGGAATGTACTTTACTCCGGATGTGGTGCCGCTTGACTTAGCAAAGTATATAGGTTTGCCGTTCCATAACACATTCGGCGCACCTTCTTTTATCTGATTGATAAAAGGTGTAAATGCCTCATAATCTCTTAAGGGAACCTGCCGGCAGAATTGTTCATAGGTTGTGATGTCTGCAAAGCCATGCGCCTTTCCAAATGCTGTGTTGCGGGCTTTAAGTAGTAGTTGGTGAAACAAAAATTCCTGAGCGCGCATGGCATCCTGCGTCCATTTATGGATATCACGCACAATGAGGCCGGCATATGGTTTTGCGAGAAATGATTTTAAGCTCATGAATTGTACCGTCTTTCCGTATCGTATAACCTATTTAACTACGTAGTTAAGCAAAATACTAATTATAGTGCTTCACTTTATCATCCTCTTTCATGTCGATATAGACTGCTTTCTTACCATAACTGATGTGTTCCCAAACACGTTCATGAATAGTATAGAGTACCATTTTGGTTACCAGTTCAACCGCACCGATAGAGAGGGCCAGTGTGGGTTTTCCTGTTACAAACCAGGAAATAATTATCGTGTCAACAGTACCTACCGCACGCCAGCTGATTGACTTGACTATGCTTCGTGAGATACCATCTTTACGTACAAACTTATTAGCCTTCTGCTTCGATTCTGCCCTACTCTCTTTTGCCTTAATGATTGCATCTAAAAGCATAAATTATTTTTTTGAATTAAAAAAAAGCAACTTGATGTTTGGTAAATGTAAATATAGTATGTATTAGCTTAACTATAATTAATAACATCCGGCGGTTAATAGGATTAAATGACACCGGAAATAAATCCGGGAAGCGCACCTATTAATATAATGAGGATACCAAGCAGAATAAGTAAGCTGTTACTCAATGCCGGCATTGTAATTTCTTCGTCCGATTTAGAGGCGAACATGGCCACAACAGGCTTTAGGTAATAATAGGCGCCAATGAAGGAGTTGATTACAGCAAAAGCAGTAAGCCAATAGTAGCCGGATTGCAGTGCTGAATTGAATATGTAAAATTTACCAAAGAAACCGGCGGTCAACGGAATGCCGGTTAGTGAGAGCATAGAAATAGTAAACACCACTGCGAGCATTCTGTTTTTTTGTGCAAGGCCGTTGAATGAAGCTATATCATAGGATCCTTTTTTATCCCTCACTATATACAATACAACAAACGAAACTACCGATGCCAAGGCATAAGCCAAGGCATAAAACAATACAGAACCTGAGGTCAGGTTATTGATTCCGACCAAAGCAAGCAACATATAACCGGCATGGGCAATGCTGGAATAAGCCAACATACGTTTAACGCTCTTCTGATACAATGCCGTTATATTTCCAACAGACATACTTAACAATGCGGCAATCCAGAGAATCACTTCCCAATCAGCGATCAGGGGTATGAAACAAGAATTGAACAATAAAACAAAAGCACCAAAACTGTATAATTTGCCGACGCTCGACATTAATGCTGTAATCAGTGTAGGCGCTCCGTCGTATACATCGGGCGTCCAGAAGTGGAAAGGTGCCGCGGCAACTTTAAATAGCAATGCAGACAGAATGAGTAATACACCAACCAAGAAGTAGGGAGGCACAATTCCTTTTGCATTATTTACATACCCGGCTATTTCGTTTAGGTTTAACGAGGCCGTTACTCCATATATAAGAGCGATGCCCATTAACAGAAAGCCACTGCTGAAGGCCCCCATTAAAAAGTATTTCAGCGATGCCTCGTTCGAGTAAACATTTTGTTTTCTGATTCCGGCAAGTACATAGTAACTGAGACTGAGAATTTCAATACCCAGAAAGAGCATAACCATATTACGGAAAGACAATAGTACAATTCCGCCAACCGTTCCGAATAACATAATTGCCAATATTTCAGGCAAATGAAACTCATGTTTGGCCGATAATTCACTGTAAAACAGAACCAATATTAATGTAATAAATAAACCTACTGATGCAAAGGCAACCGTGAAATTATTGTAAAGCATCATATCATTGAAGATGCTTGTGGTATTATTCCATTCCATGGCATTGAATACCAAAGAAGCAAGCAACCCAATAACGATTACAGGAGTAGCCAGATTTTTTAATCGGAGCACACCAAAGAAAAGGGCGAGTGTTGCAGCAATACTTAATGTTAAAAGTACATTCATAGTTTACTTATCGAACGGTGTAGGCAGGATTAATGATTTGAAGTAAGCCATCAGCGGCATCCTGACTTACTGATGTGATCAGCGAAGGATACACCCCAAGAATGATAACAAATGCCGCAAGGGTATATAAGGAAATAATTTCACGATTATTAAATGATGGAATTGTTATGCCTTTTGTTTCCTCACCAAAGAATACATTACGATACATACGTAACATATAAACGGCTCCAAAAATTATAGTCGTACAGGCCATAGCGCCGGCAATCGGATTGAATTTGAAGACAGCCATCAGCAACAGAAACTCACCAATAAATCCGTTGGTAAGCGGCAGTCCTATGGCCCCAAGCATAACAATCATAAAAACAACTGCCAACTGACGTGAGCGATTAACCAAACCGGATAATTCACTGATTTGTCTGGTGCCGGTTCGCAACTCGATAAAGTCAACCAGCGTGAAAAGCGCAACTACAGATAACCCGTGATTAAACATTTGAACTACCGCACCTTGCAAGCCCTGAATGTTTGACGAAAAAATTCCTGCGGCGATGAGGCCTACGTGCGATAATGAAGAATAAGCGAGCAATGTTTTAAGATCATTTTGCCTGATGGCAATTACAGCACCATAAACCACACCTGCAACAGATAAAACCATGGCCCAGTTTTGCCATTGATTCAGGGCTGAAGGAACAACGGGTAAAACAAAACGAATCAAACCGTAAAGACCCATCTTTAACATGATACCGGATAACAACATCGTTCCGGGAGCGGGTGCTGTAGTATAGGTATCCGCCTGCCAGGTATGAAAGGGAACAATCGGTATTTTAACCGCAAAGGCCAAGAAGAAAGCCCAGAATATCCATGTTTGCTCCGTATCTGTGAGAGATAAAGCGTAAAAGGATTGAATATTAAACGTGTGCGTACCCGGAGTTTTAATGTATAGATAGATGATGGCCAGAAGCATAAACAGCGAACCGGCAAGTGTGTAAATGAAAAATTTAATGGTGATGCGAATACGATCTTTTCCGCCCCAGAATGCGCAGATGAAGAACACAGGTATTAAAGCAACTTCATAAAAGACATAAAATAAGAAAGCATCCTGAGCGGCAAAAACCCCGTTAAGACCACTTTGCATGAAAGCAATCAATGCATAAAATATGGGTTCGTTCTTATACTCCCGGGCCGATGCTGACCATAGGATATATGGCAGAAGTAAGTTGGTCAATAATAAAAGCACCAATGAGATACCGTCTGCGGCAAGATGAAAGTGAATGCCCATAGATAAGATCCAGGGCAGATCAATTGATGTAAGGTTTGAATCAAGCGAGGCACTGAGTGTATATAGTCCGATAGTGATACTCAGATTAACCCAGGCAACGAGCTGTACAATTTGTTTAGCACCACCTTTACTAAAAACGGCAAGCAGTGCGGCTAAAAATGGTAATATAATCAGAAGGGCGAGTAACATCAGATGGAGAGAAATTTAAATACAACGATGAATAGTGTAAGTGCTATACCGGCAACCATAATAATGACATACAGACCAATGTTTCCGGTCTGAACGGTTCTTAATATAGAAGCTAAAAGTAAAGCAACCTGCCCTGCCCCATTTACAATGCCGTCAATAAAAAACTGATCGAACCAGCGATGCAAAACAGAACTGATAGCGAGCACCGGTCGCACAATACCCTTTTCGTAAATTTCATCTACATAAAATTTATTGTAGGATAAGCGGTACCAAACAGACTTCTTCGATATATCGGGATGCTTATCGGTTTCAGCCAAAGCATATGCGCGGTATGTAAAATGGCCCACTACGGCCAGAGTGGCTATCGATAAAATCCATACCGCAACCTCTGCAATCAGTTCGGGGGTGTGTGGCAGTATACGGGTATTATTTATAAATATAGGTTGAAGAAAATCGCTTAAGACATGATGCACACCCGTGATGTGCGGCAGACCTAATATACCGCCGGTAACGGAGAGGAATGCCAGAATAATCAGGGGATAGGTCATCACCGGGGGTGATTCGTGAAGATGATGCTCCTGTTCGTGAGTGCCGCGGAATTGCCCGAAGAAGGTCATAAACAATAATCGAAGCATGTAGGTAGCACTAAGTACCGATGTGATGACCAGCAGAATAAACATAATCCGGTTATGACTCATCACGCTGAGCAGTATTTCATCTTTGGAGAAAAACCCCGAAAGAAGCGGGAACCCGGTTATGGCCAGGGTGCCAATCAGCATGGTGAAATAGGTTAACGGCAATTTCTTTTTCAATCCACCCATAAATCGCATGTTTTGCTCGCCACTCATTGCGTGAATAACAGAGCCGGCACCGAGGAAAAGCAGTGCCTTAAAGAATGCGTGCGTAGTTACGTGAAACATAGCCGTGCTGTATGCCTGTACGCCCAATGCGGCAAACATATAGCCAAGCTGACTTACCGTGGAATAGGCAAGTACCTTTTTGATGTCATTTTGGGTAAGCGCAATAATGGCAGAAATCATTGCAGTGGCTACCCCGATAATGAGTATGATTTCGAGCGTTACCGGTGCCAGCGAAAACAACACATTACTCCTGACAATCATATAGATACCCGCCGTTACCATGGTAGCGGCGTGTATGAGTGCAGAAACCGGAGTTGGTCCCGCCATGGCATCAGGCAACCAGGTATAAAGCGGAATCTGTGCGCTCTTTCCCATAGCGCCAACAAAGAGCAATAGGGTTATTGCAACAATAGCCGCATCGCCGGCACTAAAAAATGAAGCACTGGAAAAAACATCCTGATATTCAACCGATCCAAAATGCAAATAGATTAAAAATATACCCAGCAAAAAACCCAGATCACCAATACGATTCATAATGAAGGCTTTGTTCGCCGCCGCAGTGTATTCGCGATTTTTAAACCAATAACCTATGAGCAGGTAAGAACATAGTCCAACCCCTTCCCAACCAATAAACATCATTACGAAGTTTGAACCCAATACCAGGATGAGCATCGAGAACATAAACAGATTGAGGTACGCAAAAAACTTACCGAACCCTTCATCGTGGTGCATATAGCCTGATGAATAGATATGGATTAATAATCCGATTCCTGTAATAATGAGGAGCATATTTAAGGTGAGTGCATCAACTAAAAATGAAAAACCGATTCGCAAATCGCCGGCAACGATCCAGTCAAAAAGCTTAATCGTTTGAGCCTGACCGGAACCGGAATATTCCATAAACAGAAATATAACAGAAACAAAACTCAGCAAAACCGATCCAATACCAATAATAGATGCCGACGTTTTGGACCATTTGCCAAAACCCAATGCATTAATAACAAACCCTAGTAAGGGAAACAGGGGCACCAACCAAACCAATTGAGTAAACACGGCTAAAAAAGGCGTTTTTTGAACGCCGACAAATGTAAATAAATAATTGAGATGGGGCTTATGGAATCGTACTAATGTTTATACCGATAACAGATAATGGACCTACATCATGAGGCTTGAAGGGATCACCAATATTTGTCGACCAGATAAAGTAATGTGGCACAGGCGGCGGAGCCAAGTTCCAGTTCCCTTGGATGCACCGCTTCGAATACATCATTAGCCGCATGATGATGATCAAAATAACGTTGCGAGTCGGGATGAAGCCCGCACAGTATGGTACAATTTCCTTTCAGCCGGTTGATGTCAGCTCCCGATCCGCCTCGTGTGATTTCGCCAATGCCAAACTGATGGAGCAGGGGTTGCCATGTATTTATGAACGCATAAGATTTATCATCGGTATCAAACGAAAAGCCTCGGGGAGTGAATCCTCCGGCATCGGTTTCCAAAGCCAGTATATGCGTCTCTCCGTTTGTCTTTGCCCACTCACCATATTTAATAGCACCGCGTAACCCATTCTCTTCATTCATAAAGCAAACTACACGAATGGTGCGTTTGGGCTGATAGCCTAATTCCTTAAACAATCGAATCACCTCCAGCGAATGGGCAATACCTGCACCATCATCATGAGCCCCTTCGGCAAGGTCCCAGGCATCGAGATGACCACCCACCAGAATCACGTCATTGGGATATACAGAACCTTTGATTTCGCCAACGACATTATGTGATAATACATCAGGTAAGGTTTTACAGTCTATGTTATAAAACAGTTTTAGTGATGGATTTTTCTTGAGTTCCTTGCTTAATCTATCAGCATCAATCGTAGAGGTAGCCACAGCAGGAATTTTTTTGATTGTATCATTATAGCCCATACTGCCGGTATGTGGATAATAATCGACCGACATTGTTACCGAACGGATAATAACGGCTACTGCACCCAGTTTTGCCGCTTCCATAGCTCCGGCCCATCGTTGGCTTACACAGCCACCGTAAGCCTTAAACGTTTGTATATGTTCTTCTTCCATGGGGCCATTGAAGAAGACCATTCTTCCTTTGATGTCTTTCTCCGTGAAGTTCTTTATGTCCTTTAATCCCTTAACCTCAACCACCTCGGCGGCGATGCCGCCGTGGGGCGTAGCTATGCTTCCACCGAGAGCTTCAATCTGTATCGTATGTTTGGTTTTTCCGGATAGGTAATAGCCCTCATGAACTTTACCTCGCACCCAGTGCGGCACCATGACCTCTTGTTTATACACGGTATCTGCACCAAACCGTTTAAGATAGTCGTAAGCAATCTCCACGGCCTTAGCCGCTTCCGGACTGCCACTGATACGGGGACCCGCATGGTTGCATAAGTCTTTCAGAAAATAATAACCTTGCTTTTGCACCAAAGCCGTTGAAAAAAGTTTTTGTATAAATATGGAGTCTGCCCGATGCTGCGCCTGAATCAGGCTTATTGGTAATTGAATTAAAATGAATAAAAGCAGTCTTCGATGTACAACCCAACCATAGGTGTTTCTTTTCATTTTGCTAAAATGAACATTAATAAGCCAATAAATAAAAAAAACCTCCTGAAAATATTCAGGAGGTTTAGATAAGAGTTGAGGTGTTTAGACAAGTTGCTACCCAATAATTTATTCCACTACGTCAAAATCAGGCAGTGCGAATTCAATGCGAGTTAACGTTTAATCTGCCAGTACCATTTTCTTTATGGCTATTTGCTGTCCGTCAACCAGCAGGGCATAGAAATAGATGTAAGCTCCCCCGAAACTAGTACAGATAGAAAGTAGACAAAAAAATGTCACTTTTAAACAACATATATGAAAAAAGGAACTTTTAGTCCCACCCAAATTGCCGACATACTCAAGGAGTTTGATAACGGAAAACCGGTAGAAGAAATAAGCAGAGAACATGGCATTAGCCGAGCAGCTTTTTATAAATGGCGCCAACGATATGGTGGCATGGAAGCGAGCGAACTAAAGCGCGTGAAAGAATTGGAAGAAGAAAATACACGTTTAAAACGGATGTATGCCAATTTAGCGATGGAGCTGGATGTAGCAAAATACATTATAGAAAAAAAGCTCTAAAGCCTTGCGAGAAGCGGGAAATTATCAATGAATTAAAGCTTCACCGACCCAAAGACATCAGCAAGGCGTGTCGTGTATTAAAAACAAGCAGGAGTAGTATGACCTATCAGTCCATTAAAGACGATACTCAATTAGAAGCTCAATTGCGTCAACTAGGAAAAGACCATCCAAGAGAAGGCTTTTGGAAGTGCTATTTTAGGTTGCGAAACAAGGGTAATACCACCAATCATAAGCGAATGCATCGCGTTTATAAGAATCTGGGATTACCCCTTCGCAGAAAAGTAAAGAAGCGATTGCCACAAAGAGTAAAGGATCCATTAGAAGTACCTGCCGCATTTACGCATACCTGGAGTATTGACTTTATGAGTGATGCCTTGAGTAATGGAAGTAAATTTAGATCGTTCAATGTAATAGATGATTACAATAGAGAGATCTTGTTTATAGAAATAGACTACTCATTAAAATCAAGCAGAGTCATTTGGGTACTTAAACATCTAATCAATAAACACGGTAAACCACAAAAAATAAGAATGGATAATGGCCCTGAGTTTATTGCCAAACTTGCCGCTAGTTTTGGCGCAGCCTATGATATAGAATTTAAACACATACAGCCTGGTAAGCCAACACAAAATGCCTATATCGAACGATTCAATAAAACATACCGGAATGGAGTGCTGGATGCCTATTTGTTTGATAGCATAGAAGAAGTAAGAGAAGTAAGTGAGCAATGGGTGCAGGATTACAATCAGTACAGACCTCATGATTCTTTAGGAGGTATATCTCCCATGCGATACAAACAACAAAACATTAAATAAGAAATGGAAAATCTGTTAAATTTAATTTTGCAAAACATAAAAAGAAAGGAAGGCGATGGATTCATCCATTGCTTTTCTTTTAATTATTATTAAAAAGTCTATTTCCCATTTGTACTAAAAATGGGGAGCCTACATACACAATGATGCGCTTCAAAAAAAGCACAAACTAATTTTATAACTCTTTACCGCTTTCATTTAAAATCTAATAGATGATTTTTCACCTTCGAAAGTTGGATATACTATTTATATAACTTATTATTGCTTAACCAATTTACATGAAAAGAATAAATTGCACTTAAGTTTATTTCTTCTCAAATTAAATTTGAAAAAACATACCAATTAACTACATACCACAACAAAATGTTATTGAATATTTTTGAAACAACACTGCCAATCAATAACCCTGTTTTAGCATTTTTACTTATTCTTGTAGTTATTCTCTTTGCCCCAATACTTCTCAATAAGATTAAAATTCCCCATCTTTTAGGATTAATTATCGCCGGCGCTATTATTGGCCCAAAGGGCATAGACCTTTTAGAAAGAGATAGTAGTATTGTTCTTTCTGGCACTGCAGGTTTACTCTATATTATGTTTTTGGCAGGCTTGGAAATCGACTTAAATGACTTTAAAAAGAATAGTCAAAAAAGTTTGGTCTTCGGAATATACACCTTTTTAATTCCAATGATAATAGGAACAATATCTGGCTATTTTATATTAGAGCTTCCTTTTTTAACCTCTATATTATTGGCAAGTATGTTTGCCTCTCACACATTAATAGCTTATCCTCTTGTAAGTAAAATGGGCGTCGCGAAAAACATTGCCGTAAACATTACTGTAGGAGGCACTGTAATAACAGATACGCTTGCATTACTTGTATTAGCCATAGTTGTTGGAATGACTGAAGGCGTTGTAAGTTCAGAGTTTTGGATACGCCTTTCCTCATCAATTGTTGTTTTTGGTTTGATTGTATTATTTGTTTTTCCTCTTATTTGTAGATGGTTTTTAAAGAAATTTGATGACAATGTTACTCAATTCATCTTTGTTTTATTGATGATGTATATCGGTGCTATTTTAGCCGAGATAGCAGGATTAGAGCCCATTATTGGCGCCTTTTTAACAGGTTTGGCACTCAATAAATTAATACCTCACACATCTGCATTAATGAATCGTATCGAATTCGTGGGGAATGCCATTTTCATCCCTTTCTTCTTAATAGGTGTAGGTATGCTTATCGATTATCGGGCATTTTTTAAGGATTTGGAAACCTTGAAAGTTGCCGGTGTTATGATTGCTGCAGCAAGTATTTCAAAATTTTTAGCAGCTTGGCTCACTCAAAAAACATTTCGGTTTTCGACCGATCAACGTAAATTGATTTTCGGTTTAAGCAATGCACAGGCAGCTGCAACATTGGCCGCCGTATTAGTCGGCTATAATATTATTATCGGGGAAACAGCTTCGGGTGAGCCCATTCGCCTCTTAAGCGAAAATATTTTAAATGGTACTATTTTAATGATCCTCTTCACTTGTACTATTGCATCATTTGTTGCTCAAAAGGGCGCTAGCAATTTGGCATTAGCCGAAAGTGAAAATATGGATGAACAAGAGGACTCGATTGAAAAAATGCTCATTCCATTAAACAATAGCGACTTAACAGATGGTCTCATTGAATTAGGAATTCTAGTAAAATCGAAAAAAAATAATCGTGGGTTTTATGGTTTAGGAATAGTTGACACCCTCGACAAGAATGCGGATGATGAAAAAAAACTCAAGAAAGTTTTGAGTCAGGCAGCAATATCGGCATCTGCAACAGACATGGTTTTGCATGAATTGATTCGATTCGATAATAGCCTTGTTAATGGAATTACGAATGTAATTAAGGAACATAAGATTACGGATTTACTAATGGCCATTGATAACAACAAAGGAATTTCAGATGCATTTGAAAAGCGCCTTTCGGATGGTATTCTGGTTAAATCGAATGCAACCACCTTGCTTTTTAATTCAACACAACCACTCGGTACAATTAAGCGTCACATTGTTGTAGTACCTAAAAATGCGGAAAAAGAATTGGGGTTCCCTTTTTGGATAATTAAAATTTGGAATATTGCGAAAAACTCGGGGTGTAAAGTGGTGTTTTATACTTCATCTTCATCCGCAAAAATTATTTCAGAGATTCAAACCAAACATCCAATTGACTGCTCTTTCGAATCTTTTGAAGACTGGAATACAATCGAAAATCTTCTTAATGAAGGAAAGGTTGATGATAACTTTGTTTTAATCTTAAGTAGGAAAAATAAAACATCCTACCATCCTGAAATGTCCAAAATAAATAAATTGCTTACAAACAAATTTTTAAGTAAAAGTTTTATGATCATTTACCCTATGCAGTATGGAGTACTTGATGATTATCAAACAGACTATAAAAACCCATCATTCAATGAATCTATTGAAAAATTAGACGAAATTAGAAAGAGCGTATTTAAGTTATTTCGAATAAAATAAATTTGGCTTACTTGATAAATAGTTTTATAATTGGCATAATTTTAAAATAATGAATAAGGATAAACTTATTACTAAAACCGA
>BJGO01000066.1 GCA_014190535.1 Bacteroidota bacterium
GTTTCCAACTCCCATCTGCATTAGCGCAGAGATTGAATAAAAAATAAATAGGAATTATTCTCGATACCTGAATGTTTAGGTGTAGAAGTTTCGAATAATCAGAGGTATTATAATTCCAACCTGATTTTAGGTGGATTATAGATTGGCAATTATAGGTTTAAAATATTTTGAGAAACGCTCTAAGTTTTCTTTAAACCATTGAAATTGATTGTTCCAATTATTTCTGTCAGTAAAGTCACTCGGTAATTTCAACATTACTGCACTCATCTTTCTACCGTCCATTCTATCCCATACCAAGTCTTCATTAACCTCTTTAAACGAATTCTCATAGGCAGTTTCGTATAGTTTATCAAAGTTCTTTTTGGCTTGTTCCCCCATCAGATTTAACCAAATATTTATTGAGTTATCACGAGAGTTTACTGTCGCAGATAGATGAAAATTACTTCGTCCAATTGCAATATTTGTCCAATGTTGAAGTAAGGGGTTTTGTGTTTTTATAGAACTTTTATTTACTTCCAAATAGTCTTTAAGTCCCTGCCAATATTCTTGTTGAAGAAGTTTAGTATCTGTTTCAGTTTGAGAATTTGTTGAACGCTTAACTTGTTTAGTCCAATCGTTTGGTTTGGAAACGATGTTAAACATTGGAGCAGGTGGTGAGTCCCCGATTTTATATAATTCTATTTCAATTCCGAAAAATGTGAATGTGTCGTCAGTAATCCTGTTCAACCAATCTAATGCGGCTCTGTGCTCATCGGTAAATTTTTGTGATATCCAAATTATAGTCACGGCATCTAACCCTGCCGCATAAGTCATTATCTGTCCTAAATGGGTATGGTCGGTTTTCTCGAGTTGGTTTTCAATTAAAACAAAATGGTCGTTAATAGTATCCTTGCATAAGATGTCCGCACTAAATGGTCCAACACTCTCTTCCTGACTCTGAACCTCTAATTCAATCCCTATTGTTTCGCTGAGAAGTTGGATATTCTCTTCTTTTGCGAGCCACGGGGTAAAGTCTGTTGATTCTTTTTTCCAATATGTACGCAGATCAAGTTTTTCAAGTCTTCCTAATTTCATTAAGGTTGAATGTTACAGGTTTGAGAATTATATACGGTTAATAATATTATCTCTTAGACAACGTCAATTTGACAACATCAGTCCCCTCAGTGTACTCTAACTTCATTTGTTTTTCCCGTAACTCTTTTATCTCCCAAGTCGCAAAGTTGCCTGTGGCGTTATCTCTGATTTCCAACTTTTCCTTATCGGATATTAATTTCCAAGTACCTGATGAATTATTGTTAGTGGTGTTATAAGTGTAATAATCGTTACACGAGTAATAAGAAGTATTATTGTCAAGTTCTTGTGAAGAAATTGTTGTTTCAGTTGAAAGATCACCATTCTCATTTATAATCCATACATATCGAGTTACTGAAACAGTTTCTGAATAAACAACAATACTACCCGTCTGACAAGTAAGATTATTTGTAAAGGAAAAATTGAGTACGTTTTCATTATTTACTGTAAAACTTGTAACGTCCCACTCACCTGACAGTCTTTGTTTGGATGAACGTAAACTAAAACTTGGGCCTTCCTCATACTTCTTACACCCATCAAGGGTAATAAGAATAAGTGTGATGAATAATAAGGTACTAATAGATTTCATAGTTGTTTAATTTAAAAATTGAATAATTCATAAATATAAAAAATCCGTTTTAATTTAACAATTGATATAATGAGTTAACGCAGTTCTTTTTTTTTATGTAAGCATGCTTATTTTCAATACTATCAATCAACTGTAAGCTCCCCTGAAATTTGGACCAGTTAAAGGTTGAAAAAAGGATAATAAATTATCAACTTTAAAAACAACTGAAAAATGAAAAATCAAACTTTACATAGACACAGATTGTAAAAGCAATCAAGGAGCAAGAGAACGGTCGTGATGCAAAAGACAATAGTCTCCTTAAACTATCTTATACCAAAAGATCTAATACCAGAAATTGTTTATATAGGTAAAGTCAACTAATAACTATCCGAATAATGGGGAGGCCGACACCTGCACCTTGGCAATTGCAGGAGCTAAATTCACAGTCTGCGGCGTATTTCGTCGTCATAGGGTTTGTCTATGCTGTCTTCTTTCTTTATAAATCGCTATTTTCTGTACTATTCATTGAGTTATCACACGGAATAATATTTTACAATATATAGTTATGAATAAATTGAATGCTAAATAAAAAAGGGTTTCGAACCTGATTGTCTGAAACCCTTATCTGTATTGGTGGGAGCTACTGGAGTCGAACCAGTGACCCTCTGCTTGTAAGGCAGATGCTCTAAACCAGCTGAGCTAAGCTCCCGAAATTTGGGACTGCAAATGTAACGTTCCGTTTGATTTAAACAAGAAAAAAAATTGATTTGTGTCGTTTTTTTTATCGAATTAAGCTCACATTTCCTTGCTTGGAAATCGTTTGCCCCGTAGTACAGATTGCCTCCAGATAATAAACGTAAACGCCGGGTTCCTGTAATTTGCCTCGGTGTGTTCCGTCCCAACCCTTTGATAAGTCTGCCGTTTCAAAGACCATTTCTCCCCAGCGATTGTATATGCGCAGGAAAATCAATTCTTGTATTCCGGTTCCATATGTTTTAAATACGGGATTTACCTCGTCGCCATCAGGAGTAAATGCATTCGGTATATAGATGACCTGATCAGAACAAATAACAAATACCATTAATGAATCCTTATTACTACATCCGTTATTATCCGTGAGTGTTACGGTGTACTGTAAGGTCTGTAATGGTGTAGCCAATGGCTCGGCACAATTCGCACACGATAATGTCGAGTCAGGAGACCAAGAAAATTGACCTGTTCCAACGGCACCGAGTTGTACGCTCTCGCCAAGAAGCATTTGCTGATTGGGGCCTGCTTCAACTTCAGGTATCGGGTTTACACAAAGATTAATTACTCCGGTGTCTGCATAACATTGTCCGTCGCTTACTATTGCCGTATAGGTAACATCGCTAAACGGTGAGGCCGATATACTCGACGAGTCAGTGGCTCCGGCTACACCTATCGGTGGAGACCAGTTATAATAATGTGGAACCGATGAAGTGTCGTTAATAGATAAAACCATAGTGCTTCCAAGACAAACACAGGTATCCGTTGGGAATTCAACATCAAATGGATAAAGGATATTTATGAACAGACTATCCGTTTTCTCACATCCGTTAACATCTGTTACCAGAACATAAAAGAACTGTGGTGCTTGGGGATACGCAATCGTACCCTGCTGATTCGGGTTACCGATATCGGCAATAGGTGTCCAGCTATACTGAATACCACCTGAAGCACTCAGGTATGCGGCTGTTTGTGAGCATATAGTTTGGTCGGGGCCTGCATCAGCATTTGGCAAGGGGTTAATCGTAACAATAACTTCATCAGTATTCGAACAGGTGTTGGCATCAGTTACCGTAAGCGTGTATGTGGTTGTGATGGTAGGGAACACAACAGGTGTTGGAGAGTCAATCAGATCAATATTACCGGCCGGAGCCCAGGCGAATTGAATGCCACCACTACCCTGCAGTTGAACCGAGTCATTAATACAAATAGCCACATCCAAACCGGCATCAGCTATTGGTAAAGGCAAGATCGAAATCACAAGATCATCTGTATTTACACAACCATTTGCATCCGTTACCGATACGGTATAGGTTGTTTGTACCGTTGGGTTAACCGTTGGTGTTGCTGTGTTTGGGTTGGTTATATCCGTAAGTGGCGACCACTGATATTGGATGCCACCACTAGCCTGGAGTTGGGCATTATCATTCAGACAAATTGCGGTATCAATACCTGCAGAGGCATTTGGCAGCGGGTTAACTATCACCACAACTTCATCAGTTAGGGTGTTACATACTCCATCGCTCACTGTAACGGTGTATGTGGTTGTTTGTAATGGAGAGGCAACAGGATTGGAAATATTCGGATCAGATAAATTGGTTGTTGGTGACCAGGAATACTGCACGGAGCCACCGGCCTGTAATGTTGTATCTCCTCCCAGGCAGATGGTGGCATCTGTTCCTGCATCGGCAACAAAGGGTAAAATAATGGTAACCACAACGGAATCATATCGAATGCAACCATTCGTGTTATCGGTTACGGCAAGTATGTAGGTTGTATTTACTACAGGCGAAACATTGATGGAAATGTTATTCGAGTTTGTGCCGGCAGGTATTGAGGTCCATTGATAGTCACTTGTGCCGGCAATTCCGGTTAGGATTGCGTTCGTTCCAAGGCATATTGCAGTGTCGTTACCGGCATCAGATGTTGGACAAGGTGTAACAATAACAACAACCTCATCAGAACTTGTACAGCCATTAGCCCCGGTTACAATAACCGTGTAGGTGGAGGTAACAGTGGGTGAAACCGAAGGATTCTGTAATCCGGGATTAACAAATTCACCTGAAGGCAACCAGAAATACTGAGCACCGCCACTTCCGTTGAGTGTTACTGCATTTCCACTGAATGTGTTTTGATCAGGACCGGCATTGGCATTAGGAAGTGGGTTCACATTGACAATAGTCGTTGCATTGCCGGAACAACCGTTGGCATCGGTATAAGTCAAGGTATATGTAGTATTGATAATGGGGAATGCTAATGGGTTAGGTAGTGAGGCATCATCCAATGATAAGGCTGGAGCCCACAGATATGTGCCGGCGCCGGCAAATTGAAGTGTTGTTGAATCACCGATACAAATGCTTTGGCTGGGGTTCAGGAAGATCTGAGGTGTTTGATTAATAGTAATGGGATAAATAATAGTATCTGTACACCCATTAGAGGCCGTTACAATGAGCCTTACATCATAGTCGCCGGCTGTGGAGAATGTATGTGTAGGATTGGCCACTGTGGATGTATTCTGAGCACCGCTTCCCGGATCGGAAAAGTTCCAACTGTAACCGACAATCGCACTCGCACTTACCGAGGTGTTTGTAAACTGAACAGGAACAGATTCGCAAAGTGATAGGAGCGCATTGGTAAAATCAGCAACCGGTGCGTCAGTTACCATAACACTATCCAAGTAGGTATCATTACATCCACCGGTGGCTGTGCTGGTCATTGTGATATAGTAGGTGCCGGGTGCTGAATAGGTATGCGTTGGATTTTGGGCATTACTAAAGTTGTTTTGACCGCTGTTAGGATCTCCGAAATCCCATTGCCATGCAATAATTGGAGATAAAGCCTCACTGGAGTCCGTAAAGGATACCGGTCCCTGACCGCATAATTCGTTGGGTGTTAACCCAAATTTAGCGACATTATCTGTGATATAAATCGAGTCAACAAAGTAAGGATAGGTGCATCCAGCAGTATCTGTAAGGAAGACCTCGGCGCGATATATACCTTCATCGGTATAAGTATAGCAATAGGTATCATCATCTGCCTGAACTATAACACCGGTATTCCATACATAGGAAATTGAGTTGGAGTTTGTTGCCGTAAAACATACCTGATGAGGCACACATCCAAATGTATTATCTGCACTAACGGAGGCTGATGCTCCTCCAATAAAAATACAACTATCACATTGATAAGTTTGATTACATCCAAATTGATTGGTTATTGAAAAAGAAATATCAAAATATCCTGCTTCGGTATATAAGTGTGATGGGTTTTCAAGAACCGATTGAACACCATCACCAAAATTCCAGCTAAAAACTGAACTTGGATCAACACCCACAGAGGTATTGGTAAAGTTAACAAGCAAGGGTGGGCAGGAAATAAATGTGTCGCTCAATTCAACACTAGCCTGCAAATCACCAACATTGATGTAGGCAGGTTTTGTAATCGAGTCTTTACATCCAAACTGATCTACCACACGAAGAAAAACGGAATATGATCCGATTTGGGTGTACGTATGACAAGGGTTGAATATTATGGAATTATTTAGTGCTCCGGATGGGGGGTCTCCAAAATCCCAAAAATATGATAGGTTAGTTCCAGTAGATAAACTACTAAAACAAGCTTCCTGGTCAACACAAAGTGTAGTGGTAGGTGAAATAAAGTCAGCAACCGGTTTGTTTAGATTAATCAACTGAGGTTTCTTAAGAGTATCGGAGCATCCGTTATCATCATAGGCAATTAACCATACATCGTAGATACCCTGGTTATTGTATGTATGTGTTGGATTGGCAAGATTGGAAGTATTCTGTGCTCCACTGGCAGGGTCACCAAAAACCCACTGATAGCCAGTTGGGGTGCTCATACTATTGGGCTGTGTCTGATTGGTAAATTGAATGGTCTTAGGTGCACATCCCAAAGAATCGTTTTGGGTAAATTTTGGGGTTAAACCATATACGGTTATATATGCATTTCTGTTAATGGTATCCTTACAGCCAATCAGATTCGTTACAATCTGCCTTACGGAGTAAACGCCCACGTTGTTGAATGTGTAAAAATTAGGATTACCACCTGGAAAGGCAGAATTGGCGTTTACCGTGGCAATGGGCACACCGGTGCAAGTGGGCCCGGCATAAATAAAGTACTGTGCTGTAAACAACCCACTACCCGTATGTTGTATTGTGCACTTCAACGGCTTACATCCGGTGGTTGGTGTCATCGTAAATCCGGCTACTGGTTTAACCAGGGTAAAGCTTACCGTAGTTGAATCCTCACAACCATATTGAGAATTTATTACCTTAAGTTTTGCTGTAAACGGCCCTCCATTAACCGGTGGCCAACATACCTTTACTGAATCTAAATTAGACGTTGCCGGATTGGCCGCACCTGAGAAAGTCCATTGATATACATCCGGCCCCAAACTATTTTTACCAGAAAATTGAACACAGTAAGGCTCATTGCAAGGTCTATTAACGGTTATCACTGCCTTTGGCGGCGCTACGTAGATGTACTTCTCAATTATCAATGTATCACAGCACCCATACCAACAGGTAATTAAGGTAATATCCTTGAAGCCGGTGTCTGTATATGCTTTTGTAGGTTCAAATGCTGTTGAAGAGGACCCATCACCAAATTTCCATAAGTAGGTAACTCCCGGTGGCACGGGATTAGGTGGTACAACGAGAGGTGTGGAGAGATTTGTAAATGCAACAGGTTCATTGATACACGGTGTGGTATCGTTGGCAACGAAATTAGCCTGAGGCAATGTTCCAGCACAAACCAAATTCGGTATAATTAGCGTGTCTCTGCAGTTCTGTGCATTATTGATAATAAGCCCTATAGTATAACAACCCGGCTGGTTGAAGGTATAATTTGGCTGAGGATTATTGGATGGTGGTTGCCATCCGTTAGGGTTCTGATCATAATTCCAGTTCCAGATGTATTGTGTGGGGTTCCCGGTACTGGATGTAGCATCGAATGGAATGTTTACCGGCACACACAACTGACCGGATAGTTGCGCCTGAGTAAAAAGAGCATTGAAATTAGCCTGAGGGCAATTAATGTTAACAGCATTGTTTATGGTGTTAGTTGCCTGACACCCAAAGGCATTCGTTACTGTGAGCGAGACAGGATAGTTTCCGCAACTCGAATAAGTAATTGGTCCGGGATTTTGTGATGACGATGAAGGATTATTTGCTCCTGCTAAAGTCCAGGAATAGGTATTACCGGCAGCAGGCAACGGAGAAATTGTTATGGTTTGAGGTGGTTGACAAACAGCCTGATTCCCTAATATGCCAAAATTAGCATTAGGAGTGGGGTTAACAACAACAGTTGAACAAGCATTAGCCACACACCCGCCATTAAATTCCATAGTAAGACATACATTGTAATTACCGGCGGAAGTAAATTCCAGGTTCAAAGACGATGAATTCAGATTGCCGGTGTTATTGGCAAAGCCATTGTTTGGATTTACAGTCCATGTATATGCAATAGCCGCTCCGGCAGTAAAATCGACCGTGTTCCCAACACAAACATTTGAACTGCTTACCTGAAAGGTCGCTTGATTATTAGCAACATTGACATAGTTGGTTAACGTGAGTGTATTTGAACAACCATTACCGTCGGTAACGGTCAATATGACCGTATGACTACCGGCACCGAACTGAACGGTTGGTGTGGGAGAGGTTGAGGAGTTGGGCACTCCCGTTGGGAATGACCATTGATAAGTTACTGCACCGGAAGGTGTTGATCCAAGGCCCGAGAAGGATACATTCAAAGGAGCGGCACAACCACTGGCAGGTGTTGTGGCTTCTATATCGGCAACCGGGGGACTGGTAACATTGACATAGTTGTTATACGTGGTATCGTATGAACATCCGAACTGATTGGTTACATTCAATTTAACACAATAACTACCCGGAATGGAAAATGTATGGGATGGATTAGTAATTGTTGTGGTGACGCCGTCGCAGAAGTCCCACGTATAGGTGAGCGGGCCGGGCGGACCGCCGGTGTTAGACTGATTGGTAAAGTTAACCGAGAGCGGTGGGCAACCACTTAATGAAGGACTACCAACAAATTGAGGGTTAGGCTCACAGGCAACATTAACATTTACTGTCTCTGTATTGGTTAAACCATTTGCACCGGTTACTGTAAGCGTTATGGTTTTTGTTCCGCAGCTTAAAAAGGTAGCTGTTGGATTTTGTAAGGTTGATGTTGAAGGGTTACCATCCTGAAACGTCCACTCATAGGTGTATGGCTGTACTCCGCCAACCGTAGTATTCGTAAAAACGATAATGGCAGGAGCGCATTGACTATTATTAGTGTATGAGTATGTAAAGTTAGCATTGAGTGGCTGGGCATAAGCATTTGAACCCAACAAAATCAATAGCAGTACAAAATAGTATTTGTTTAACATACTCACATTCGGTTTGTACTTTAGATTACGTAACATCATAACATTACGTTTGTTGTAAATATACACGATTATCAATAAATGTTGCTATGCACATAATCATCAGAATCTAGGACAAAAGACTGTTTTATTAGTTTTATGCGGTAGGCAGCCAATGTATATTACCGAAAATTCAGGACCACCTCGAGCCGCACTTGCTGGCTTTAAAGATGATGTGTTGATATCATAGCTGAACGCAAAACTTAGTTGATCCACATCCATTCTATACACGATAATAAAGGCATCCCCAACACGAACCCAGGAACCGAGATACACTCCGTACTTATTGTTTCTAAACTTATCAAGATCAACACGGGTAAATGTGCCGAATAGAATTTCGCGATTAGTGCCCTGAAAGGAAATATTTGCTTTTGGGTGCAGATCGATTCTGGAATTAATTTTGATTTGGCCGCTTCCATGAATGACGAACTTACGGGGTATTCGTGAGTCTGAATTACCATAAAATGACTTTCTGGGTTGGTTTAAGTGAAATACTGCGGCACCAACCTGAATATGATTATCCCGAGTTTGTGGGATGTAATTGTACTGTATTCCTGCCGAGGCATCCACATAGTTATATCCCTGTGGTATAGCCTGAGTAGATGGTAAAATAGGGCAGGTTGGGCAACTGGGGGCCTGATTTCCAAATCGCAACTTGCTGTATTCGATGCTTCCGGTTCCATAAGCAAGGAATAAACCCGCACCAAAGTAATTCATTCCAAATCGATCAAAGTTTTTATGGTAGGCACCGGCAAGACCAATGTTGGTGTGCGCAAAGTTTGCATCACCCGCACGGTCGTTAAATAGATTAAGCCCCAATCCGGCAATATCTTTAGAACCCTTGCCCCTTACAAAGCGCATGTCCATACTCGATGCAAATGTCTGATAGGGAACGGTAACACTGCGCCACTGATTTTTATATATCGCCGTAAATCGATAATCACAGTTAAAATAGCCTGTATTTGCCGGATTTTGAAGTATAGGCGAAACGTGAAATTGTGAGAAATGTATATCCTGAGCTGAAACACGTGCAGCACAAAAAATCAACAGAATGGCCCAAATCAATCTCATTTATGCAAATTACGTGACAATATCAATAGAGGATTGCTGACTTTCTATGAATAGTTAAAATTAAACGAGGAGTGGTTTTTAGGTTATCGTATAACGGGATATTAAGAAATTTATTGCTATTGTTATGACAATACACAAGTGATGCAACAATTTCAATGATGTTGATATTCATTTATTTATTAGGTAACAATTCAGTTTCAATCATAAAAATAGTTGAATTCATCTATAAGTCATAGCGTTTGAATAAAGTTATAGATTATTTAATGTAGAATAGTTATCAGTATCAATTATTACAATACAATTACTTTTATCCAAAATCATATCTCAATTGCGTTTTGGAATAGTTCATTTAGCTCAGGCACCAATGCGTGCTGAAGCCTCAGATAAAAGTGAGATGATAAGCCAGTTACTTTTTGGTGAATGTGTCCACATAGTATCTCATATTCCTAAGTGGCTTCAGGTTCAAAATGTTTATGATGGCTACCAGGGTTGGGTTTCAGATAAACAGGTCCTGGAAATTAGCCCGGAAGAATACGAGCGCGCCAACGCCAGTGCCACAATCCTCTGCGCCGATCCAGGGGGTATGATCAAGGTAAATAAACAGCCTTGCCCGGTAACGATGGGCGCAGTATTTCCTCATTATGCCAACGGAAAATTTCAATTGGCCAGCAAACCCGGCAATGCTCAACTATCGGTAATCGACTCTGCAAATAATCCACCCACTGAGAATAACATAATTAAGATAGCCACGAAATATATCAACGCCCCCTATCTATGGGGTGGGCGAACGCCGTTTGGTATTGACTGCTCAGGATTTGTTCAAATGGTCTTTCGATTTATGGGAATCAAACTATACCGTGACGCATATCAACAAGCTGAACAGGGCCGTATGGTTGAGTTTATTAATCAAACCCAAACAGGTGATCTCGCCTTTTTTGATAACGATCAAAAGCGCATCATCCATGTAGGCATCATCCTGCCTGATCGAAAAATCATTCATGCATCAGGTCAGGTCAGAATTGACACACTGGATCACTACGGCATCTTTAACGCTGACACGAATTCATATTCACATAAACTAAGGGTTATACGCCGATTAATATGAAGAAGCTATTTACTAATAATGCCACACGAGCCATTGATAATGAGACTATAAGCCGGGAGCAGATCTCATCCACCGAGCTTATGGAACAAGCAGCGGAGGCGTTTTCAAAACGCTTTAGTCAAATCATTTCAGACAAGAATCCTGTATTAATAGTTTGTGGACCCGGTAACAATGGTGGAGATGGTATGGGAATAGCCAGAATTTTACATGAATTAAATTATACTATTGAGGTTTTGTATGTTGGCAGTGATCATTACAGTAATGATTTTATTTATCAGTTTGAACGTTTAAGAAATTATCATATCCCCTATTCTGAATATCAGGGAATTACAGACGAGGTTCTCCATCACATTCTAAAAAGTGCCGTTATCATAGATGCATTATTTGGAAGTGGTTTAAATCGAGTTATCGATGGTACGGTTGCTGATTTAATCAGCACCATTAATAAGCAAAATAATATTGTTGTTAGTGTAGATCTGCCCTCCGGTATTGGTGAATCAGTAATTCCTCATTCAGATAATACGATAAAAGCTGATTATACAATTAGTTTTCAGCTACTGAAGTTATGTTGTGTGCTCGAAGAAAATATTCCTTTCCTAGGCGAGTTACATCTTGTTGATATTGGCTTATCAGAATCAGCCATTGAGGAGCAGGAGAGCATTTACAGTATCGCTGAATTGAAAGATGCCAGAAAAAAATTAATTTCAAAGAAAGCATACCACAACAAATGGGATAATGGTCACGCGGTGCTGGTAAACGGAAGCGAGTCAAAGGCCGGAGCGGCGTTGCTAGCTTCAGAGGCCGCCCTACATAGTGGTTGCGGTATGCACACAGCTATAATACCATCCAGTATAAAATCAGCGTTTAACATCCGCATACCGGAAGCAATGATATTACCCGATTTACATCAGCAATACATTACACAAATTCCGCTCCTCCCATACGCTGATGCTTATGGTATCGGTTGTGGCATCGGAACTGCTGAACTAACCAAACAGGCCATTTTTCAATTTCTGAGACAATATTCCGGTCCATTAGTCATTGATGCCGACGCCATAAATATTCTGGCTACGATCAACGATTTCAGCTTAACGAATAACACCATACTAACCCCTCACTTTAAAGAATTTGACCGACTTACAAAAACGCACACCAGTCATGCTGAACGTATCCAAACCGCACTTGAATTTTGCAAACAATATCAATGCACCATCATATTAAAGGCATCTAACTCCTGCATATGTGATCCTGAAGGAAAAGTTACCTTTATAACCACGCCTGTGGCTTCTCTTGGTAAAGCAGGGTCCGGAGACCTATTAACCGGCCTAATTACCTCTCTACTTGCACAGGGATATGATACTAAATCGGCGTGCATTATTGCACTGCATCTGTTGAATCTGTCAGCTCGCCTTGTTGAAAAGAAATATACGGCATTCGCTGCGTCTGCTCGTTTATTGATTCAGGCTTTGCCCAAAGCATTTAAAAAACTGTTACCCTGAATGAACAAGAAGAATAAGACGTTTTCTTTTATGCTGTTCGTATTGAGCTTACTAACTTCTTCCTGCTTATCCTCCAGGAACATCAGTCAAAATAAAACTATAGATCGCGATACCATTTGCATCGATCCCTTGACCAGTAAATCCAATCCGCATTTTAATCATTCAACAAATCAGATTCAACTGAGTAAGCTTAATCCTAAACTTGAACTCGAGGCGAAATACAGCAAACTGTTGAAAGTTAAAACTGATCAGCTTCCCCACTATAAATTGCTTGCTTTCGCCGAATCATGGATGGGCACACCCTACCGATACGGCGGCACCGATAAACACGGAATTGATTGCTCCCATTTTGTCGCTCAACTCTATCGTGATGTTTATGAGATATCTCTAAACGGAAGCAGTAGCACGATGTACGATCATTGCGACATACACAATGGTCAATCACACAAAACAGGTGATTTATTGTTTTTCAAGATAAACCGGGGACGTATTTCTCACGTAGGTGTTTATCTGGCCAACAACTACTTCATACATGCCAGCACCAAGGCAGGAGTAACCATCAGCAACCTCAATGAGGCTTACTACAAGCGTTATTACCATAGTGCCGGCACTCCAAAAGATAAAAAATGAATCATTCGACAAAAGACCAGGTCATTTATGGTGTACATCCCATAGCTGAGGCCTTAGACAGCAACACAGGTATTGAAAAAGTATTTATCAGGCAGGGCTTGAATACAGGTGCTGTAAGAAGTATAATCAACGATTGCAGGGATAAAAATATCCCTTGCGTATACACGCCCAACCAGCGACTTAACCAGATGACCAAGGGCAACCATCAGGGTGTTGTTGCATACTTATCACACGTTCATTATGTAACACTGGATGATATCATTCATGCGGCACAGCAAAAAGGCGAACATCCGCTAATTATCGTTTGCGACGGCATAACGGATGTGCGCAATGTAGGTGCTATCGCAAGGAGCGCATATTGCATGGGCGCACATGGAATGGTTATGCCTGTTAAGTCGGGTGCAATGATCAATGAAGAGGCTGTAAAAACATCTGCAGGCACTATTCTTAAACTACCGGTATGCCGTGAAAAAAGTGTCATGAAATGTATTGAACAACTCAAGTTAATCGGCATTAGGGTACTTGGTGCCGATATGAATACCCGTTCAGAAATTCATCGAGAAGAGCTGAACATTCCTTTGGCATTGCTACTCGGAGACGAAGGCAGTGGCGTCAGTGATGTCATACTTAAAGCCTGCGACCAGGTTGTAAAAATACCGATGTCCTCCGGCGCAGAGTCGCTGAACGTATCTGTAGCGGCCGGCATTATGATTTATGAAGTTATGAAACAGCGAATTTTAAACATGCAGTGATTTGTTACCGACGCTGATATGACTTAACATATCTGCAGTCATGGCGTCCAGGTCAAATCGATGCTTCCAGCCCCAGTCATTTCGTGCATAGGCATCATCGATGCTTTCAG
>BJGO01000067.1 GCA_014190535.1 Bacteroidota bacterium
AGTCCAAGCCAAAGGGACGAAAATAATGGTGCGAGCAAGATGATGGCCAGCGGATTAATCGATTGAAAATAAGAGGCCGGCATTTCCCATCCGAAGATATGCCTATCTGTTTGTGCATCAGCAAATAGCGTAAGCGATGCTCCGGCTTGTTCAAAACAGGCCCAAAAGAAAATAACAAAGAAAGCCAGTATGAAGATGACGCTGATGCGTTGTTTTTCTTCAAAAACTAAAGATCGGTCGGCAAAAATGATGATCGGCATGATGATCATAGAAGAATAAATCAGGTATCCGATAACATCGGAGTCGGAATTAAACAGATCCTTGAAGTTGAGCAACAGGAAGATAACACCAACCGAGCCGATAATCCAGATCAGATTTTTCAGGTCGAGTTTCTTTACAGGCATACCAACGGCTTCGCCTTCCGGTGAAATAAGGTATTTATTCTTTAAAAGCTCAAAAGAGATTACACTGATTAACATACCGACACCGGCGGCAAGGAATCCATACTTAAAATCAAAAATGCTGTTTGTGTCTCCCAGGCCACCACATACTAGTGGTGAGAAAAATGCCCCCAGATTGATACCCATATAAAAAATGGTAAAAGCGCCATCTACACGACTATCGCCTTTGGGATATAGTTGCCCCACCATCGTGGAAATATTTGGTTTAAAAAAACCGTTACCGATAATCAAAAAAGTAAGCCCTGCCCACATCAGGCTCATAGCCGAAGTGTTTTGAATGCCCTCGCTGATTGCACTGGCGCTAAAGAACATTAAGAACTGACCAATGGCCATCAGTAGGCCGCCAATAAAAATACTTCTGCGATTACCCCAGAAGCGGTCGCTGATGTATCCGCCGAGTAATGGAGTTAAGTAAACGAGGCCGGTATAACTACCATACAACTCTGAGGCCTCGGCACTTCCCATATAAAGTGCTTTGGTAATGAACAGCATAAAAATTGCGCGCATGCCATAATAACTGAATCGCTCCCACATTTCTGTAAAGAACAGCAGGTAAAGCCCCTTGGGGTGTGATGTTTGTTGACTCATAGTTGGTTAGGTTTAATTTATGATGACCTCAAACATAATACAATATTCATTATTTGTTGGTCGTCGTTTTTTAATTGTAATAAAAAAAAAGACCGCACATATCGTGTGCGGTCTTTTTTTAAATCCTAATTGATTGAGTTATTGTTTAGTCAGAATCATCTGTTTGGTATCTATGGTTTTACCATCAATGATTAGGGTGTACACATAAACACCGGATGCAAGCGAATGGCCGTTAACCGTTACGGATCCAACACCTTTAGTGGTAGCCGGTATGCTCAAAAGTTCACTGCCATCGAGGGCATAAATTTTTATTGAGGCAGACTGGGCCTGAAGCGGCATATAATAGCGGATGATGGTATGTTCCGAAAAAGGATTGGGTGCATTTTGTTCCAGTGAAGGCACATCAATTGATGAAGTACCATGCACATTGGAGGGCTGATAAGCCGTGCAGCATTGCGCCAGCGACTGATCAAATTGTTTTATTTGATTTTTGATTAATGCGATCTCATTTTTCAACTCATCATTTTGAATTTTCAACTCGTCATTTTGATTTTCCAGTTTCTCATTTTGCGCTGAGAGTTCCTGCACGGATTTAACCAGAGGCATTACAAACTCACTGTAACGAAGTCCGAGCAGATTACCGGTCTTGTCCACGCCGGAAAAATCGTAGCCAATTTTTTTAGCGGCCGCTTCTACTTCCTGAGCAATGAAACCGGTAAACTGTATTTTTTCAATATCATACTTACCTTGCCAGTTAGCCGTATCGGTAATGCCCATTAGTTGATTTTGTTTGGTAATATCAAAGTGATAGGTAACCGGGCGTAAGGCATTAATAAAGGTGAGGCCCGGAACATTTTCCTGGATAGAATTCTTGATGCGAGCATCGGAGAATGCTGTCCAGCTTACCTGCCCTCCGTTACTTGCTATAGAGCTGTTTCCTATGCGCACTTTATTATTGGCATCAACTAATGCTGATCTTCCTATTGCCGTGGCATTACTCAAACCACCAGAAGATACATTTGCAACGTTTCCAATAAGTGTATTGTCAAAACCTGTTCCTAATGTAATACCACACTGATGTCCTATGAGTGTGTTTCCTCCGCCACTGGTAATACTAGCACCTGCACTCGAACCCATAAGTACATTAAAGAAACCGCTCGTAATCGATGACCCTGAACTCGTTCCAACGATTACGTTGTCGAAGTTGTCAAATTCACTGGGCGAATTCAAGCCGCCTGCATTCAAACCAATATGTATATTGTTGTTTATCGTTGTGCCTGTGCTTATTCGTCCACCCCCTGCTGCAAAATTCCGGGTGGTCGCGTTCCACACTGCCACGTTTACCATACCGGAGAGTACTTTATTTGACCAAATTTCGGCCCATGGATTTGAGGAATTGCCTAAAGTGCGGGTTCCGGAGGGAATTAAATTGGCATTGATCGCTGTAGTGCTTAAATTGGAAAGGCTGTTGTTGGCACCACTGAGATTAAGCCAGGTGCTGCCGTTGTATCCTTCGAATGCACCGGAACTATATCGAATCATTCCGGCAGTGGTCAGTGTTGTATTACCAATCACGACACCGCTATTGAAATAACCAAGGTTCCAGCGAAGGGTGCTTGAGCCAAGATTCCTGACAGCACTGGTTGAAGGAATCAGATCAACATTAATTGAGGTGGTGGTAAGGTTATTGAGCGATGTAGCGGGTACCGTGGACCAAACCAAATCGGATCCGGTAGTTCTGGCCAATACCTGCCCGGAGCTACCTGCAGTGCTGGGTAATACCCAAATTTGGTTCGTTGATATCAAAGAGGGCGCCTTAAATCCAACATAATTAGTACCGTTTGCGGCCAGCTCAAGCATACGAATCTCACCGGTTACCGAGGTGGTTGATGATGAGGGGCGAATTTCGAATGCGTTTGCTCCGGTTGGCCGGATGGTTAGCATAGAGGATGGGGTAGTTGTACCTATACCAACCGAACCGGTGGAAGGGAATGTGTTCTGGCAGTAACCGGATTGAACAAAGGTAGTTAGTGCCACCATAGTGATAATGAGAATGTATTGTTTAGCTTTTTTCATAGTGTTGTGGTTTTATACAAATAAAATAACTCATAGGACTGTATAAAATCTTTATGAAATAGTTTGTGATCACAATAATCGAATCATACAAGCTGTGGATTATCTTGAGCATTTGATTAATTATGTTATATGTTAAAAGGATGCCTTCAACGAGCCTGTTTATTCCATCAGGTGTATTAAGCTTAATACATAATAATCAATCCCTAATCGTTTTCTGTTTAGTTTATAAAGGCTTCTAAAAAAACCAAAAGCGTGAAAATGAAAATCAGAATCTACCTTAGGGCAAACGGAATCTGAGTCGTTTTAGGGGTGTAGTATCCGATAACGTATCTCACTATATAGCATGTATTTTTGTTTGATGAATAAAAAAATACTGGTAACCGGTGGACTCGGATACATTGGTTCGCATACCATGGTGGATTTGATTAAAAAGGGATTTGATGTGGTTTGTGTTGATAATCTGTCACGCGGCGATAAGCGACTGCTTAAGGGCGTTGAACAAATCGTTCAGAAAAAAGTCAAGCACTACACCATAGACCTATGTGATGAGGCGGCGCTAAAACAGTTGTTCAAAAAAGAGAAAGCCTTTGGTGGTATCATTCATTTTGCCGCTTACAAATCGGTAAATGAATCGGTGAGAGAGCCGCTCCTCTACTATCACAACAATCTCAAGTCATTGGTTAATCTGTTGGACGTAACCGTGTCGTATAACGTGCCGTATTTTATTTTTTCGAGTTCATGTTCCGTTTATGGCGATCTCCATCATATGCCCGTAAGGGAAGAAACTCCGCTTGGCGTAATTGCCTCACCCTATGCTCGCACCAAACGAATCGGTGAAGAAATAATTGACGATCTCAGCAAACAGCATCAAACTAAATTTATTTCGCTACGGTATTTTAATCCGGTAGGAGCACATCCTAGTGCCCACATCGGGGAGTTACTGAAAGGAAAACCTGAAAACCTGATACCGGCTATTACACAGTTTGCTTCGGGTAAATTGCCATCGTTCTATATACACGGAACTGATTATCCGACACGCGACGGAACATGTATTCGTGATTATATTCACGTTTGTGATATTGCCATAGCTCACCGCAAAGCCCTGCAGTATCTGATGCGCACCAAACCGGTGAAACAACATCAAATTATTAACCTGGGTAGTGGAACAGGTACATCCGTGCTCGAAGCCATAAGGGCGTTTGAGCGTGTGGCATCTCAAAAACTGCATTATACGGTAGGTGCCAGGAGGGCAGGTGATGTGGTACAGATTTATGCCGACAATACACTTGCAAAAAAAATCCTGAACTGGGAACCTCAATATAGTTTAGATGCCATGATGCGAACTGCCTGGAAATGGCAGCAGAAACTGAATCAAGGGTCTTAATAAATTACTTCAAAGCTTACAGCAGGCATATTCACAGTAACCGTATGGTTTGTGTAGTTCAGTTTATGACCAAGCATAGATTTGGAATTTTTTAAGGATATGCCATCGGGCAAATTGAAGGTAATGGATTGTCCCTGACGTGATTTATTAAACACAACAATCACGTGCTGATTAAAATATCGTCGAATATATACCAGGTGCGTGTCGCTATACGAGAGTATGTCCAGATCGCCATAAAGCAAAGGCATAGATTGTGCACGAAGTTTGCCTAAGCGCTCCACAATCGATTTCACGTTCAGTTCTTCCTGGAGTAATTGATCAAAACGCATCATTCTTCGGTTGTCGGGATCGTTTGCTCCAGGGTCGCCAATCTCGTCACCATAATATGTAACAGGTATTCCGGGCATAGTCATATTAAAGGCCTGTAATTGTAAGAGGCGATAATAACCAACGGGCGAGCTTACCTGTATCACTCTCGACCAGCCCGCTTCCCGGTCATTTTCCTGAAAGGTCATGGCACCGCTGGCCAGCGAAATAAAACGTGTAATGTCATGGTTGCCGGTAATATTTCCCATCAGGGAATGCCACCCATAGTAGTTGAAGGAGCTATACATAGAGTTACGGAGTAATTGGAATGAAGGGCTATCAAGCGCCAATACACTGCGGGCATCAAAGTATAGATTGAAATCAAACTGCGCATCCTGCATGCCGCCGGATACGTATGATGCAATCAGTTCCCTGCTTCCGAAGGTTTCTCCAATTTGTAATAACTCGCGTTGTTCCGGAATGATAATCTCCTCTTTTAACTTTTTGGTTAAGGCTCTCCAGAATACTTCGGGAACATGTTTTGTAGCATCGTGTCGGAAGCCATCAAGTTTAAACCGTTTAATCCAATACACACTGCTATCCACCATCAGGTTAACGACTTCAGGTTTGGAATAGTCAATGTCAGGCATGAACGTATCGAACCAGGTAGTTAAGCGATGTTCATCCCATATACGTATATTCTTGCGGCCATCGGGTAGATCGACCGGAACAAAATATTCGGGATGATTTTTATACAAAGGATTTTCTTCGTGAACGTGATTGGAAACAAAATCAAGAATTACTTTGATGTGATTGCGATGTGCGAGCGCAACTAATGTGTCAAGTGAGGCGGCATTACCAAATCGGTCATCTACGGTGGTGAAACTGATGGGCCAGTATCCGTGATAACCGCTGTACCAACGATGCGGAGCGGGATACTCCTGATAGGCCGTCCTTGGATTTTGGGTAATAGGTGAAATCCATATACAGTTAATGCCAAGCTGCGTGAAGTAACCATCCCTGATTTTTTCAGCTATACCGGCCAAATCGCCACCCTGATAATTTGCTTTAATGCTCACGCGCTCATCCTGCAGGGGTTTGTTTATGCTGGTGTCGCCATCCTTAAACCGATCAACCATCATAAAATACATAATGGTTTTGTATTTATCGTCGGCACTCAAATGCTGTGCGTCGGTGATTACCTTACCCGATTCCAAAGGTATAAGGATGTCGTTCGATTCGCCTTCTTTGTTGAATGCGTATATGCGAATCCAGGATTGTTTGAGTTTTGATGCCGCAACCGGAATATCTATGGATATTTTATTGTTTTCATCACTTGTATGGTGCTGCGCTTTATGTCTTATCGTCTTGATACGGTGGTTCTGCCAGTAGGCAAAAACTGAATCCGGATTGTTGTTACAAGTTATGTTAATATTATGCGGGTTAAACGACTCGGTGTGCATTACCGGAAATTTGTCGCGATCGTTTTTTCCAACCGTAAGTAGCGAGTTGATGCCGCCCACATGGTTATCGGCTGTATTGGGATTATCAGGATCCAGCATCCATTTATCGTCTACTACAAGCTGATATTGATAGGTGCCGGGATTGAGCTGTACGGTACATTCCCATTTTCCGTCTCTACCCGGCTTAAAGGAAGTAGATGCAGGAGTCCAGCCGTTGAAATCGGCCGCAAGTTGTACTTTTTTAGGCTCGGGCACACCCGGTTTTTGATTAAAGGTGATACTGACATTTACTTTTGGTGAGCGCTTAAGCAGGATGTCATATGCAAATCCCTGTGCATACAATCTCAGATTCGACAGCAAAGGAACATCACGCTTTATGGTTATGAATATCTTTTTTTTGTCGGCACTCAGGGTAAGTTGTAACGCAGAATCAGCCTGAAGCGAATCCAGCCATTGTTCGTTGATGAAAAAGTCCTGGGTAAATAGGGTAGTGGTATCGGGGTTTAAACGCACCGGCGGGGTTAATCCGGGAATAAGACTTTTTTCCGGATAATGATCACCGTCTTTTTTTATGCAGGATTGCATGAGGATTAAACTCATCCATAGTGTAAGCGGGTATGCAAATGATTTCATCGTGTATTTCATTAATGTGCTGTTTAAGAATGATGCATTTGAAAGCATGTAAATTAATTATAATGTTTCCTGAAGCCAGCGATAAAATTCACGTTGCCATAGTATGCCATTCTGTGGTTTGAGAATCCAATGCCCCTCGTCAGGGAAATAAACAAACCTGCTCTTAATACCCTTAACCTGGGCAAGCTGAAACGCTTCCATACCCTGTGTTTCCGGTACACGATAATCAAGACCGCCATGGATAACCAGAATAGGCGTATTCCAGTTGGCTGCATAATTTATAGGGTCGTGTTTCTGATAAAGTGGTTTGTAGCGCTCATCCCAATAGGGACCACCGATATCCCAATTGGCAAACCACATTTCTTCTGTGCTACCATACCAGGAGCGCAAATCAAAAAGACCGCAGTGTGCAATGAACGTTTTAAAACGATTATTGTGTATTCCGGCAAGCATATACACCGAATAACCGCCATAACTGGCACCAACGGCGCCAATGCGGGAGGCGTCAATAAACGGTAGCTTCTTCATAGAGTCCACCGCGGCCAGGTAATCGGACATAGCCTGTCCGCCCCAGTCGCCACTAATTTGTTCATTCCACGACGTGCCGAAGCCGGGCAGACCTCTCCTGTTTGGTGCAATTACGATATATCCTTTTGAGGCCATCAACTGAAAATTCCAACGATAACTGTAGAATTGCGAAACGGCACTCTGCGGCCCACCCTGACAGTAGAGCAATGCAGGATATTTTTTTGTGGGATCAAAGTCAGGTGGATACACAATCCACGTAAGCATCTGTTGCTGATCTGTTGTTTTAATCATTCTTTTTTCAACCGGACACATACGTATTTTATCATAGGTATCTTTATTAATGTTGGTAATCGCTACGGTATTATTTTTGGAGATATCGTAGTAGAAAAGTTCGGGGGCGTGGTTCATGTCAGTTCGGGTATATATAACCGCGTTGGCAGTTTGGCCAATGATATCGGCAACATCAAAATCTCCCCGGGTCAGCGTTTTGATAGTAGGTGTGAATTTGCTTTTTGAATTTGAAGAGGGGATATTGATTTGATGCAGATGCTTGCTGCCCTGGGTATATGCCGTAAAGTAAATGGACTGATGGTCTTTACTGAAAATAAATTCCTGCACCGTGTTATCCCAATCTTTAGTCAGATTTTGTAATTGCTTGGTAGGGATATGGTATAATATCAGATCGTTCTTGTCGGATTCATAGCCATCGCGGGCCATACTAAGCCAACACAGCCATTCTCCATTTCCACTTACTCCCGGGTGGGTGTCGAAGCCTTTTAAACCGTTACTGATATTCACCGTAGTGCCTGCACTAATCGAATATTCATAGATATCGGTATTGGTACTCAAAGCATCAGGCGTTCCGCTTACCTTCTTACTCACGTAATAGATGCGATTTCCGTCAGCAGAGAATAGGAAGTCATCGGTTCCGCCCATGGGTTGTTGCGGGCAGTCAAAGGATTCCCCGGCCATGATGTCCTGCTCATTGCTTACACTATTTTTTGTGAAGTCGGCTATAAATACATGGGAGACATACGCATCAGCATACTGGTCCCAGTGGCGATAAAACAGAGCATCAAAAACACGTCCTTTACTTTTTTGAAGATCAGGGTACAGATCAGCAGTGGTGTTAAACACTTTAACATCCCGGGAGAAAAGGATTTTATTTTCCAAAGTATTCAGTTTGAAATAATCATATTGCATACCCTCCGGAGTAATTGCTTTTGGCTCTGATCCGTCGGCCTTGGATGACCAGATTCGACCTTTGAAACTATACAACAAGGAACCATCCTTTAAAACAACCAGGTTACTCTCATTACCGGATGCCGTTGTGATTTGTTTTTGTCCGGTGCCATCCAGTTTTATACTGAATATGTTGCGTTCACTGCGATCCTCCTTGATATCAGGGAGTGCAATACCAAAATAAACCGCTTGACCATCAGGGCTGAGCGTTTCACCGCTCAATCGCTTGAGAGACCATAGTAATTCTTCATTTAATTTGTCCTGAGCTGTCATTGAATGGCTAAGAACTAAAAGAGATAAGGCAAAAAAGAAAAGTCGCATATTTTGTGAAAAAATTTTCACAAGTCTAACACGAAAAGCAATAAGCCCGCGTATGATTTATTATTTAGAATAATTCTAAATTTTGATAAAAACTTTGACAAATTCATGACAAAATTATAGTGAAGAATAAGTTGCTATTCAAAAAAATTAAATGCTCTAAACGATTGAATAAGAATAATTAATGCCTTATTAAACCCATAATATAGACTTGTTGTGTTCAACTGATGCTACCTGGAATGGGATCCGATAACATTTAAAATGTTGAAAATTCAGTTAAAAACATTGATAAATGATATCTGCGCCTATATATTTGTACGCTCAAAATTGAGTGCGAATGCTCAAAAAAATACTTAAACGATTGAAAGTCAGTAGCTTTAATAAAGCATCACTTTTCCTACTTCTCGGCATATTCCTATTTCAGCAATTTAAAGCAAATGCAGAAGTTTCGGCAGCTGCCGGTCAGAAGATTTATAAACAATATTGTACGTCGTGCCATAAAATCAACGGGGAGTTGGTTGGTCCGGCACTAAAGGATGTACATAAACGCCGTAGCGAAGAATGGCTGATCAAGTGGATCAGAAACAACGCTGAACTTCGTAAGAGTGGCGACAAAGATGCCATAGCCGTTTGGGAAAAATATGCCAAGAATGAAATGCCCAGCTTCACGAATCTTACCGATGATGATGTAAAGTCGATCATTGCGTATATCGTTCAGGAAAGTGAGGGTGGTGGTGCTCAGGCCGGTGGAACCGGTACTGCAGGTGCAGGAACAGATGGTGCTCAAACAGGAGCCGGTTCCGACTACAAACCTATGCTTTACATTTTCTTGATTGTATTTTTGGCTATATCGTTCTTCCTTAGTCGTATCATTTCCAACTTAAGAAGGTTATCTCAAGCACGCAACAATGAACCTGTAACCGAACCTAAATCCTTTGTTCAGGTACTGCGTCAAAAAAATACCATTGCGGTCATACTGCTTATTCTAATCGCCATACTTGGATACACCACTGTTGAAAAGGCACAAAAGCTTGGTCGTTCAAAAGGATATGCTCCGGAGCAACCTATTAAGTTCTCACACAAGATCCATGCAGGAACCAATCAAATAAATTGTTTATACTGTCATGCCAGTGCTGAAAAAAGCAAAGCCGCCAGCATACCATCTGTGAATGTATGTATGAACTGTCACAAAGCTGTTCAGGAAGGCAGAAGCCCCGAAGGGACAGCAGAAATTGCCAAGATTACAGCGGCATACAACAGCAACACACCAATCAAATGGGTTAAAATTCATAACACACCGGATCACGTTTATTTCAACCACGCCCAGCACGTAAAAGCCGGCAAAATTGAATGTCAAAAATGCCACGGTCCTGTTGAAACTATGGAGAAAGTTGAACAGTTCAGCAGTCTCTCTATGGGATGGTGTATTAATTGTCACCGCGAAACGGAGGTGCAGTTTGCATCAAACAACTACTACTCACAGTTCGAAAAACTGCACGAGGATGTGAAAAGCGGAAAAATCAAAGCTGTTACTGAAGGCATGCTTGGTGGTACCGAATGTCAAAAATGTCATTACTAATTACAAACAACGCTTATCCTAAAAAGAACATAGCTTAATGGATACTAACAAATATTGGAAAGGCCTCGATGAATTGCACGAAGAGGCTTCGTTCGTTGAACTAAGAGACAAGGAATTTGCCGATGAAATACCTGTTGAGGAAATTATTGCGGAGACGCTGACAAAAAAGTCAGCCGGTCGCCGCGACTTTCTGAAACTAATGGGTTTCAGTGTTACAGCGGCTACCGTTGCCGCATCTTGCCGCATACCGGTTAAGAAGGCCATCCCTTATGCGATCAAGCCGGAGGAAATTGTTCCGGGTTTAGCCAACTATTATGCATCAACGTATGTGAACGGAACGGACTATTGCAGTGTATTGGTTAAAGTTCGTGACGGTCGTCCAATTAAAATAGAAGGCAACAATAATTCCACCATAACTAAAGGCGGAACGAGTGCACGTGTTCAGGCTTCTGTTCTTTCCCTGTATGATAATCGTCGTCATCGTCAGCCATCCAAAGGCGGTGCCGTTGTGGAATGGGCGCAAATAGATTCTGAAATTACGGAAAAACTGAAGGCGATTAAGGCGGCCAATGGTCAGATTCGCATTCTGTCCAACACGATCATCAGTCCTTCCACGCTACAGGTTATCAATAATTTCGTTACGGAATATCCCACAACCAAACACGTTACCTACGAGCCCATTTCCTACTCAGCCATTGCAGATGCCAATGAGAAGAGTTTTGGTAAACGAGCCATACCAGGATATAACTTTGACAAAGCCAATGTTATCGCGGCCTTTGCCTGCGACTTTTTAGGTACCTGGATTTCACCGGTTGAATACACGAAACAATACATTACCAATCGTAAAGTATCTAAAGAAAAAAGCAGTATGTCGCGCCATTATCACGTTGAAAGCCGTTTGTCATTAACGGGCTCCAATGCGGATATACGCATACCGCTTAAACCGTCTGATGTGCGTCGTTCTTTGGTTTCTTTATATAACAAAATAGCCTCCGCCACCGGTGGCACACCTGCGGGTAGTGTAACCATTCCTGCATCTGCCGAGGCATCTATCGGTGCAATGGCCAATGATTTACTTGCGGCCAAAGGCTCATCATTAGTTGTTTGTGGTATCAACGACATCAATTGTCAGACTCTGGCAAATGCCATCAACAACTTGCTTGGCAACTACGGTAATACCATTGATTTAAACAATCACTCTACTGTAGGTCAGGCTAACGACAAAGCCGTTAACGATTTAATTAGCGAATTGAACAGCGGTGCTATAAGCGCTGTTATTCTATATCACTCCAACCCGGTGTATTCCACACCTAAGGGCAAAGCCTTGGCTGATGCGATAAAGAAAGCGCAGTTATCTGTTGCAATCAGCGATCGTGCAGATGAAACAGCAAGCCTTGCACAATATTCTTGCCCTGATCATCATTACCTCGAAAGCTGGAATGATGCTGAACCTAAATCCGGTTCATACAGCTTAACACAACCAACAATTTCACCACTATTCAATACCCGCCAAGGACAGGATAGTTTACTAAAATGGAGTGGAAGCTCAACAGGATTTGACATCGTTGTACAAAATTACTGGAGCAGCAACCTATTCAGCAAGCAATCCAAGTTTACCACGTTTGATGAATTTTGGGAAAACTCGGTTCGCTACGGAGTTTTTAATACCACTCCGGCCACATCGAGTTTCACATTCAATGGGGATGCCGCATCAGCCGCAAGCGCCGTTTCAGCAGTGAAATCTTCTGAAAACGAGCTCGTATTGTTTGAATCTATTGCCATAGGTAATGGTAATCATGCCAACAATCCCTGGTTACAGGAACTTCCCGATCCAATCACAAAAGCAACTTGGGACAATTTTGTTTCTGTCCCTGTTCAATATGCAATAGACAATGGAATTGAAGATGGTGACCTGGTTACTATTAAAGCCGCAGGATCTGAAATTACGATTCCTGCAATACGCCAGCCGGGTCAGGCAAAAGGCACCTTTGCCATTGCACTGGGTTACGGTCGCGCTGCCGCAGGACCGGCAGGTAATGGGGTAGGGCAGAACGCCTATCCGTTTGTAGGTTTTGATGGCTCCAATTTTAGCTTGGATTCCATAGCAGCAACCCTTTCAGCCGCAGATGGTAAACATGTTGTGGCCCGCACACAAACACATCATTCAATCGAAGGTCGTCCGGTTATCCGTGAAACGGCATTATACGAGTACAAGAAAAATCCTGCGTCAGCCAACGAGGATAAAATAAAAGAAAAAGAGTACACCGAAGCATCTCTGTATCCTGAACACGAGTACAGCCCGCTGAAATGGTACATGAACATAGATCTGAACAGTTGCATCGGATGTGGCGCTTGTGCCGTTGCCTGTACGGCTGAAAATAATGTACCTGTTGTAGGAAAGAATGAAGTGGCAAGAGCTCACGAAATGCATTGGATGCGTATTGATCGTTACTATTCCTTTGTTAATCCTAATTCGGGATTATTGGAAGATCGTGTAACCAAAGAAAAAGAATACGATAATCAGTTCAGCTCTGCATTTGTAAAAGATTATGAAAATGTGAATGTGGCATTTCAGCCGATGCTATGCCAACATTGCGAAAATGCACCTTGCGAAAACGTTTGTCCGGTAGCCGCTACCAATCATAGCACAGAAGGAATTAACCAGATGGCTTACAATCGTTGTATTGGCACACGATATTGTGCAAACAACTGTCCATATAAAGTGCGTCGTTTCAACTGGCTTGATTACACAACTTCAGATTCATTCCCCAACAATACCGCAACCGAAACACAACGTGTCGGTATGCTGGATAACATCACACGCATGGTATTAAACCCGGACGTAACCGTTCGTTCACGCGGTGTTATGGAGAAATGTAGTTTCTGTGTGCAACGAATTCAGGATGTTAAACTGCAGGCGAAGAAAGAAAATCGTACAGTTGCAGGTGATGAGGTTAAAACAGCTTGTCAGACCTCTTGTCCTGCCGATGCTATCGTATTCGGAAACATTAAAGACAGCAATAGCTCCGTACACAAACTGAAAGCTGATGAAAGAACTTACCACGTTTTGTCAGAATTAGACACTGCGCCTTCGGTAGGCTATATGGTTAAAGTACGAAACATAGAAGAAAAAAAATCAAACGCTTAAGATCATCATAAACGCTTTATGAAAGCAGAATCAATCATACGCGCTCCGCTCATTGAAGGCACAAAAGATTAACATCAGATCACTGAAGATATTTGCAGGCCGATAGAAGCTAAGCCATCGCGTTCCTGGCTCATTTCAATTACACTCTCAGCCATTCTGATGTGCTGGGGATTATTCTCACTCGGTGGGACCGTGTGGTTCGGTATAGGGGTATGGGGAT